>NZ_ANNK01000117.1 GCF_000334155.1 Halalkalibacterium ligniniphilum
GGTCTAACAAAAAGTGGGAAGGCTCTAGAATGATGCTGCCCGAACATGTTGCTCTGATTCGTCAACGGAAAGTAGATCAAAAGAAAGTGAAAAAGCATGAACTAGATGAGCAAGAACTGGAGGAAATCGGTTATGTGGTCATGGATGCACTAAACCATACTTTAGAAGTACGTGTTATCTATTGGGATAATTGGGCTTATCATGAATTTGTGGGGTATGTAGATCGAGTAGATTTGCAATTGAAGCAGATAAAGTTTGTTACAGATGATGATGAATATACATATGTCAAAATTGATTGTTTAAAAAGCGTAGAAAGAATATAGCCCACCGAAGTGGACTATTTTTGGTTTTTCTTTTTCAATTTTTCTAACAAAGACTTAGCTTTATCTATAGCAGCATCTGTTTCCTT
The DNA here is from genome assembly GCF_000334155.1 of Halalkalibacterium ligniniphilum. Classification (GTDB taxonomy): domain Bacteria; phylum Bacillota; class Bacilli; order Bacillales; family Bacillaceae_D; genus Halalkalibacterium; species Halalkalibacterium ligniniphilum. Next base: position 410 of record NZ_ANNK01000117.1, read on the forward strand.
TTTTAATACGTTTGCTTTTTTGATTGACCCATCAACATTAAATTGGATTTCTAAAATGTCGCCTTCCTTCACATTAGAAGGTAATTGTTTTATGGAAACATCCTTTTGGACCGACTCATTATCTCTTAGGAGGAGGACGGCCGTTTGACCGTCAACGAATCTATCGAGTGTGTACTTATCCACTTTTATCACTCCGATACAGTGATTTGGTCTTTCATTGCTTCGAACCGCGCTTGCCCAATGCCACTGACATTCATGATTTCTTCAATATTGTTAAATGGTCCATTTGCTTCACGGTAATCAATTATATTTTGAGCGATTACTGGGCCTACTCCTGTTATTTCTTGAAGAAGTTCATAACCAGCAGTATTGATGTTAATTGGATAGGAATTATTCTCTTGAGGTGGTTCAACTGGCTCGTTCGGTTCATAAGGAAGAATAGAATTACCACCCTCAACTTGGAAGTCTTGACCATCAGTTGTTACAACAACAGGTCCGCCAGCAGTTCCAAAAATGCTTTCAACCCCCACCGATTCTAATAGCTGTATGACCTCCCCATGCGGATGACCATAGCTGTTACCTTCACCGTAACTTATAATAGCTACTTTTGGTTGAACATTAGTGAGAAAATATGGATTTGAACTTGTATTTGATCCATGATGACCTACACGTAGAACATCTGACAATACATTAAATTGTTCCACAATCGAGTTCTCTGCCTTCTCTTCTGCATCACCCGTTATTAAGTATGTGAATTCCTTATAGGTAAGGTGCAAGGATACGCTTGCATCGTTTAAGGAATCCCCTTCTTTTCCACTATTTACAACCAAAATGTTTACATTAGAATCAACATCAATTGTACTTCCAACAGTCGCAACAACAAAAGGGATCTCATTCTGGTCTATAAATTCTAAGTAGTTTATGTATGTCTGTGAAGAATGCGGAACTCCAGAGTCGATAACTTGTCCAATCCCGAAATTTTGCATGACTTCTACCGCCCCACCGACATGGTCTGCATGGGGATGTGTAATGACAAATTTATCGATAGAACTAACTCCTGCCTGTTTAAGATATGAAACAACTCTCTTGCCAGCCGTCTGTGTTCCCGCATCAATAAGAATCGTTGACCCGTTTGGTGTAATAATTAGTGTGGAGTCTCCTTGACCAACGTCAATATGATGTATTTCTAAATCCCCATCTCTAGCACTATTACCCTGCTTAAAGGAATCATCTAAAACACGTGCTAAAAATACAGAAAACTGAGCTCTTGTAGTTGGATTATACGCACGGAATGTGTTATCTGCAGAATAACCTGTTGTGATTCCATTAGCTGCTAGCGCTTGAATCTCGCTATAAAATGTGTGATCGGGTCTAATATCATTAAATCCTCTATCTATTGTCCCTTCAAGGTTAAATGCTCTTTGAAGAATAGCGGCCATTTGACCCCGAGTAAGAGGAGCGTTTGGCATAAACCGACCATCACGCCCATTTATAATCCCTTCATCAGCTACAGCAGCTACAACATCATAAGCGTGAAAATCTGTAGAGATATCAGTAAAGTTAGGAGCTGGTCTGTTTTCTAAATCTAAGTTTAGTGCTGCAGCTATCATTATTGCAGCTTGGGCACGAGTCACATTGTTACTAGGTTTAAAGGTGCCATCATTATACCCACCAATAATTGATTGATGTGCTAAAAATTCAATTTCTGTTTTTGCCCAGTAATCTGAACCAACGTCAGTGAATCGCTCTTGTCCAGTTGCTACTGTAGGAATAAGCATGGAGAGTATAACAAACAACAAAGCTAAGTATTTAATACTTCTCATATGTACCTCC
>NZ_ANNK01000118.1 GCF_000334155.1 Halalkalibacterium ligniniphilum
TGTTTTCTAAATCTAAGTTTAGTGCTGCAGCTATCATTATTGCAGCTTGGGCACGAGTCACATTGTTACTAGGTTTAAAGGTGCCATCATTATACCCACCAATAATTGATTGATGTGCTAAAAATTCAATTTCTGTTTTTGCCCAGTAATCTGAACCAACGTCAGTGAATCGCTCTTGTCCAGTTGCTACTGTAGGAATAAGCATGGAGAGTATAACAAACAACAAAGCTAAGTATTTAATACTTCTCATATGTACCTCCTTATACTATTATTTACTAATATTCTATCATTATTGTAAGTAGATGAGAGGATTGTTGTCCGTTTTTTCTACCAATAAACCACTAACGATTCATTAGTCTACTGAAAGAAAGTATCTCCTTAGCGAAACAATTCCTCTTTCTCAACAAACTAAGCCCACCCGTGAGAGTGGGCTTTATTCTTGCACAAATGATAAGAATTGTCGAAGTTTGTCGAAAATGTTTCATTGACATGCTTACATTCCAAAATGTAGGTTTAAATCCCGATATTATAAGGAAAATACCCATAAATAAGAAAATTATTGGTTTGTTATAATAATTTCAATACAACTTTCCCATACTGAGAAGCATATATGTAGAGTATGGGAGGCGATTTACAAATGAGTAAAAAAAATAATAAGACAAGAGGGAGGAAAAAAGATATGCTAAAGGAGTTGGTAAGAAGAAAAGAAGATTGTGATAACAGTCAGAAAAAAGTTTCTCCAGTTGAACAAGCCCTTAAACGCTTTAAAATGGACAATGGTTATGACTTTCTAGACATGGTTAATGATGAGAAAATCAGAAAAAGACATCAATTTAAGCAAATGCAAAAGAAAGAATATGACGATAATGAATTCCTAGAAACATTCCAAAATAATCAAGGGGAATAAAACTAAAAGGGGCGCAATCTATGAAGGACTCTTTTAATCAAGGGGATATAATTTGGTTCAATTTCCCACAAGAAAACCCAAAACCCCAATTAACAATTTACGGACGCCACCCAGCGCTATTACTCCACGACCACTCACTAACTAATCAGACTATCATTCTTGCGCCTTTATCTTCTCTTTATGATCAACACGGTAATACAAAAGAATTGAAGTCTTACCATCTACCTTTGTACAAGGTAGATTACCCAGAGCTTTCTAATGACTCCTATGTTAAACTTGATCAGATTATGACTTTCTCAAGAAACAAGATTACAGGAAGTTATATATGTTGTTTAACCGAAACCGACAAAGCTTCCGCTCATTTAAAATTAATGGAGACTTTGCAAATGAATGACACAATAAAAGACATTGTGTATAAGCAAATTGAAAAAACAGTTGAAAACCTTCTTAATGAATATATAGAGAAAAAAACGCAAACAGATTCTTCAAAAAATGCCCCCACAAAGTGAGGGCATTTTTTCTTTTAATCCAACAATCCTAAGCGGTTAAGAATTGATGCGAATTGTTCCCTTGTAAGCGGTTCTTTCGGACGTTCACCGTTGAAAATACCTTTAGCTGTTGCTTTCTCCCAGTTTCCTTTATGCGTTGGGCTTGGTGTATTATTACTTTGCGCTGTCACTGTTATCACTCCTTGTTTGAAATTATTAAATTGAGGTAAAAGAGTAGCTGGACAATTCTTGCCTGTCCAATGTTTATGGGTTACTACTCGTTCAACAGGAATGTTCAAATTGCTCATAAGCTTTCGTATTAACCATTGAGCGTTCGCTTTTGTTTTTTCAAAATCACCATCGCTATTCACACATAACTCAATACCTATTGATTGTCTGTTTCCGTTTGTTCCAGCATGCCAGCCCATTTCGTGATTGGGCAGATGCTGAATAATTTGCTTATCATCCACAGTGTAATGCCATGAAACGCTACGGTTTTGAGCGTCTGCCCCTTTTACATAACGAGCGTGTGTTGCTGCATCGGCCCCTCTACTACGATTCGCTGTTTCATGTATTGTGATGTGCGTTGGATTGATACGAGTACCTGGTCGATTGCGGTTCGATGTTGGAATTAAGTCTTGTTTAATATTCACCGTCTATCTCCCCTCTTTCTTTGGCTTCTTGTATCCTAGCGCTTGTTTAGAATCCCCTAGACCATACGTTGTCGGGTCCATGACGGCATTATATACACTCACCGCTACCGTAAACAGCACGTATGGATTAGATAACGCATCTATCACTACTCTAAATAAAATAGGCCAAGACGTGATGTCCTGCCCTGTCAGACCGAAATATGCACCAATAGGCACCACTATAGCTAAAAACACCTGCACCCAAAATAGCGGATTGCTCGAGCGTACTTTCCAGTTTATTTTCATGTAGATCCTCTCCTTATCTCATAGTAAAAGCCCACACGATAACCCCTGTCACAATCGTTACAACACCGCTGACAATAGCTGTGATTACAATCTTTGTGAGAGTCCGTCTGAGCCACGTTGTATCTTCGACAATTTTGTCTAGGCTTTTCGACAAGCCTTGTATTTCTCTGTCTTGAAGTTTGTCATTGAGTTTAAGTTCA
>NZ_ANNK01000119.1 GCF_000334155.1 Halalkalibacterium ligniniphilum
AGTAAAAGCCCACACGATAACCCCTGTCACAATCGTTACAACACCGCTGACAATAGCTGTGATTACAATCTTTGTGAGAGTCCGTCTGAGCCACGTTGTATCTTCGACAATTTTGTCTAGGCTTTTCGACAAGCCTTGTATTTCTCTGTCTTGAAGTTTGTCATTGAGTTTAAGTTCATCAATCTCTTTCCTCATGACTTTTTGCTCGACTTCTACACCTTCAAACCGTTTCGACATATTAGCGATGGTACTTTCCATAATGTCCATGCCTGGTTCGCTCCTTTTAGCTTCACTCCCTGACATAATAGACACCCCTCTCTCTATATCTAGGAGCTTAGGCTATTTACTCCCTTGTGATTTTGCGATATAACTAATCTAACTCCTGTTCCTGGTGGCAGGAGCCAGGGGAGTCTGCAGCTCCCCGACTACCTTCTAGTCTCGATCGACATATTGCTCAATTCTTGCTTAATCTTTTCGATAAGTGTAGGCATTGAATGACCGAATACCACCTCTAATTGGAATCCTGACGGTTGGTAAATCTCCCTAACCTCTGTAATACGAGCATCTAGCGTAACGCCCCACTTTTTAACTTGAGTAGTGACCACATCACCTAAATTCCAGTCTTTTTCGTATTTAAATGGCCCGTCTGTTAGTATTTGCGATTCGAAGAATTTTTCTCTATTTCTCTCAGCTAAAGCAGTAAGACCTCTACTTTTAAGCCTTTCATCAATCTCTGCGACAGGAATAGGATCGCCATTTTCGTCCGTTTCCTCAATATCTCGAGCATCTACAAACAATTCGTGACGTTCAAGCCCCTTGGCATCCCCAACAACGACTACTCGTCTCTCTGCTCCTTCTCCCTGTCCTGCTACATATGCAACATTTTTGTAGTCAAGATCGCTATTAACAAATTGAGCGCCTTTAATGTTATCGAAGTCGGCCGAGAATATCACTGGGTTATTTCCTGCTGTATTTGTTGATGTAAGGTCTTTCCCCTCTTCTACATCAAACACCCATTTTTTATTAGCTGTGTCTAGGTACATAAACCACCCTAAACCACTCGTTAGAGAAAGCTTCTCTAATTCATCAAGCAAACTCTTATAACGTGTTTGATAAAACAAAGAAAGCCCCCTCTGCCCATCGGGAGCATTAGCGACTTGTTCAATTTTTCTATTCGGATTTTCGGGGGTAATAAGGTTGTTTTGCACATATCTTTTCATAATCGTTTCTGCGTTCGCTGTGAGACTGTCGTAACCTTGCCCAGAAGGAGGGTTAGTGACCACGTCCAATATCCCTTTCAAAGTAGGGCCTTTAATAATTAGCTGTTCCGATATCATCCCGTTCTCATCAATTCCGACTTCTCTATACTTAATAAGCCCAACTTTTCGAGGGTTGTAGATCGTGCGTGTCAGACTGCCTTTTATGTTAACGTTAAATGTGTGTAACCGTGGTGAGGCGAGAGGATCTTTTGTTATAAAAGTCTGCCTTGTATAGACGTTTCCACCCACTCGCCCTCTAATCGGCAAAGGATCGCCATTCTCGATTGGCAACCAGTTCTCGTTGTCTGTGCTTACTTCGACTAATAGGTCAGTATTAGGTGGTACATCAGCTACCCACGTTACAGCAGATTGGCGATAGTCGTATACTCTGTTAATGTTGAGTGGTGGCGAAACCCTTACCCCTTTTTTTTCATAATACTTTTGATGCGCACCGAAAAACAAATTAAAGATATTTTGTATAGGTTCGTTAGGGGATACAGAGAATTCCACTACCGTGTCAGGTGGTGTTCCTTGGTCGGGATTCCAACTTGGTTGCCACGCTAATTCAAGCACAATAACCCTCCTTTCTTATTCAACTATACGGGCTTATGAGTTAGTTGAAGTAGCCTTCTCTTTCGTAATAACCACTAGCTGACCTTCAGCACTTTCTCTTTTTTCAGTAACGATAAATGTTCTTCCGTCATCTTCGAAAATGTCATTAACTTTCGATTCTCTTAGTTCCATTACTGTATCACCGCTTCCTGTATTGATCGTACCCTAATCATTCTAGTATTTGATTGAGTTACATCCGTATTATTATGGTAGGTAACTCTAAAACTTTTATTGGCAATGTCTCCAAAATGAACACCTCGCCCTAGAAACTCTCTCAACATAGCAGGACTTTCTATAGAATGAGACATTGCATTTCCAGAGAACTGAAGCATACCTACTGTTAACGGCTCACTAAATGGGGAGTTCAGTTCTATAAATCTACTTCTTGTAAGTGTGTCCTCAATGCCGACTATAACTCTATGGTTACCAGTTGTTGCTCCTGTAGGTGCAGGAATATTAATAAAAATCCACTCGAGTTTGGCTATAGTCCCACTGGCTGACAAAATGGTTACTGTGTTAGTTGTACCAGCATCTAACAAACTGCTATCGCTAGCATCCGTTATTGCCAATTGTGCTTTACTCCCAGTTACTTGAGTATCCAGTGTGCCGTTTAACTTCTGTTCAATCGCTTGTAATCGAGTAGATACGTTCTCCCAATGTGTCCTCATTTCGCCTGATGTTACGTTTGTCATTTACTCCACCACCAATCCTTGTATTCCCTCTTTTAAATTTTCTGTCCTGCTTACACTTGTTTCTTCTGTTCTTTCACTCTGCAACATGATAAGATTGCCCTTTTGTAGAGCATCCGTATTCCGTTTGTTGATGTTGATACGAAGTTCAAAATCACCCTTCTTATGCCAGCAAGGGTGATAGATTAAGCTCTCATAATCGTCGATTTCTGCGAGTAGGTTAAAGTCTGTGTCGATGATGCGTATTGGTCGCATAAAAAATACACCTCTTTTCGGGTGTTAGTGGTGTTGTGTATGATCTTCCTGAATTACATTAAGCTGTTGTTTCTTTTGGCAAAGGTTTACCGTCTGTTCCATATCCTCGACTGTTTAATTCTGCTTCGACTTCTTGTTGTCTTGTTTGAGGAACCTGTGCCCAATCAATACCGCCATTTGCTTTGCCTAGGATAATCATGTCTGCATAGATTTTCGCCATTATGCTGTACCTCCTTGAATTTTAGCGTCCGTTTCAATAAGCGCAAGTTTTAATGTTGTCATCTCTTGTTGAGTTGCAATATCTTGCTCAATAAAAGCTAGTTTTAAAGAGATATTTTCTTTTTCTAATAAATCTACTTTATCGTCCAAAATAGGGTCATTGTCGATGTATTCGTACCAAAGATCTTTTGTGTTTACATCTACATGTAAAACACTTCTTTTTCCTATCTGTTTAAACGATTCAGGAATAGATTCAACAAGTACACCATTCCCTTCTAACTCCTCCACCGATTTTCCAAGTCCGAACTCTTCATTGAAAGGAAAATAGTGAATAAAACCAACCGAAAACACTGTGCCATTAACTAGTTTTAAATTGGATAAATATATCATTTTAATCTCCTCTTAATACTGGTCTAATCTAGTAATTACATTCGTACCACCGACATAGACACTTTGTTCTGATACTGTCTGGTTCACGTCAATGCAACGTGCAGTGCTAGCGTTGGGTGTAGAAACGGCATGATTCCATATCACGCTACCGTTTTCTGGATTTAACTTATCTATTCTACTGATGCCCGAAATAATGTAGACCCCATTTGTAGATACTTTCAATCCTGCGATACTCCCTGCTGTAGAAGGTCTAACATTCCAAATAAGAGTACCAGCGGCATTATATTTTCTTAATGTTCCATTTCCATCATAACAATACACATTATTAGTACTGTCAATGGCAACAGACCTAGCCGAAATCGCTTTATTCCATACCACATTAAGGTTATGATCACATAGGATTGCATTATTGTTATTTCCTGCAATAACAAAATTTTCGTTAGCGTCAATATCTAAAATGGTTGCGAATGACATAACCTCAAATAAAAGCGAACCGTCAACACGTGACATTTTAGCCCAGTCTCCGGAGGAATTCACTCGAAAAACAAAATGTTGTGTTGGTGCTATTCCGTGCATATCACCACCAGAACCACCAGATTCCCCTCTCCAAATATAACCTAATGATGCATTATATGCATAAGAACCATTCGATCCTGCAATATAAATGTTGTTACCAAAAAATTTCACCATCCTTATTGCTTGATCGTTAAGAGCTAAAGCTGTTGAACTCAACACATTACCTGTTGTCGGACTTCTTCGCTCCAAAATCCCATTACTCCGACCTGTATAAAGATTCCCATTATTACTGTGAATAGCACAAGTAACCACATGGGTTGTTCCCCCTATCTCATTTGTAAAAATAAGATTATAGAATAGGAGGATATATTGTATAAACTCTTTCCAAATGCCTCCGATTCGCCCGTTTGGTACTACTTGCTGTCGCCAAACGCCACTTATTCGAGTCCAAACGTTCTTTACTTCTCTCCAAGATCCTCCGATTCGCACAAAAGTTTTTTTAGGCAATCACCTCACCTCTATTCGTATTGGAAGTATATGTCGCCATCTTGACCACCACTAGGATTAGCTGTACCAAAGGTTACGTTTCTAACTTGCCTTGTTGAGTAGGCGGTATTACTTTGAGCTGTAACAACACCGGTAAATGTTCCACCGCTTATAGGCATTTGCTTTGTATTATCAACATTACTTAATCCTACTTTTTCTTTGTTTAAAACTAATGTTCCATCTTCTTCGGTTTCAGCTTTCACATGACCAAGTTCTGTTTGTGACGCTTTCTGTGTCTTATGCTCATTAAACGTAGTTAAAGGTGTGAATCCGTCGTCTTTCACACTTTCCATAAACGCATCCCATTCAGCCTGAAAATGAGATGTAGGAACAGTAAGTAACGAGTTTACTAAACCGCACAACTGCTCATCTAACCTTTCATCGACCAAATCAGCAGGATTCAAGGTTGATGTGTTAGCCCTTACTCTAATTTGAGCAAGTGATAGTTCATAGACAAATTCGTCACGTTGCAAGCTAGGCGCTACTGGTGTTTCTGCTGCTGTACCTTGCACAACAAATAATCGAATGAACCTACTCTGATTCCGTTTGTCCAACCTTAAGACAATACGGTCAATGCGGTCTAAAGTCGCTTCCGGTAAAGCATGTTCTAAATATAATCGACTTGTATTCTCATACCCATAACCCTGCATGATTGCTCTCCCAGGGTCAACGAACGTCCTTAAATCCGTACCCTCACAGCCTACAGCAAGTGCGGGTATGTTGTCTGTATGAAGCAACCCTGTACTCAGCACAGAACCAAAGTAGTCGGCAAAGTCTGACGCTTGGTAAGTACGTGGGTCACCCGGTGCTGAGTTAAAAAATTTTGATAGTTCCAATTAGCTTCACCTCTCTAACTCGATAACTTTGTAATTTGGTTGGTACTCATTTTCTGTGAAATACTTTATATCCTCGAAGTTTTCATCACCTATTCTAATAACGTCATTCTTGCTATCTACATAAACACCAGTGGTATTAGACGACAATCCTTCTCTGGCGCAGTCAACCCACACTGACTTATCACCGTGCAATTCAATTGCTTTTTGCAAGTATCGAATTAATTCCGAAGCTTTCATCGTTTCCCTCCTATACTCCTGCATACAGCTTCCTGTATGAGATATTGACGATAGCCCCTTGAATGTCGCTGTCTGCTGAATAAACAATGTGATTCTCGCCCATAACCAACTTAAAAAAGGTGGAATCTAAGTCGATCCACCCGAATACATTAGTCACGCTGCCGTCAGGAGCGACAAACTCCACGCTCTTTCGTCCGTCTGTTGTATCAATTCGCATGTATTCCCCTTCGCCAAGCGTACGGTTTACTTTAATAAACTCACCTGTCGTGACGTTAGTGATAATCGGATTGGCAGCTGGACCATAAAATTCGATTCGCAGCGGAGCAGGGGCATCCCCCTCATTGATGATAATTCTTTCATCCCGCTGTATGCCCATTTCGAATTCACCCTCGAACGGAAATTGGAATAATGGCTCAAAAGTAGGTTGTTCTGTGATATCATCTGATTTCCAGTAGGGATCTGGGCAACGCAAAGACACCAAAGCCCTTTGCCAATTCACGCCACGATTTCTGCTACCACTTGGATAATACGGAACCGAATCGGCTATGCAATCGATATATTTTGTAATTTCATCCGTTTCTACTTTTAACTTCCCTAATCCAAGTTTAGGATTCATTACAGAGGACATCCTATTGCGATTTCTTACCACTTCATTGTAATCTGCACCTTTTATCTTAAGTTCGAGCGAAATGGGTCGTTCCTCTAACACCGCATCAATAAACGTACCGCCATCTTGGGAAGGGGATTTCTCGGTTTGTATATCCGCTACTACATCTCCAAAACCTTCTATCGTTATCAGTTTATATACTGAATTAGTAAAGGAAATTTGGTCACCTCGCGAATTAATAAATGTTATCCTCTCCAAACGATCACCCCCATTCCATTGCCAGTCGTCTTGATTGTCTATCTAGCATTCTTTCAAGTTGACGTTCGGAAACGTCACTCTTTACGTTAATCACGTTTCGTTGTTCGAAACTGCGAGAATTGTTGTTGCTAACAGTACTTATTGGTTGACTATTAGGGAATTTTGGTAGGACAGATGCTAGGTTCGGAACAAACCAACTTGCCATTTCTTCCGCTTTTTTAAGAGCTGAACCCTTCTCTGCATCAATACCAATTTCAATCCCTGCCGGAATCATCTTCCCGATTTTATCTCTCATCCAACGAGACGGTGAATGGATATCTAACACAGACGTCATCGTACTTTGTACAATGTTCGCTAACTCCCTTGCCTTTGCAGCAAGAGCTCCTTTCATCGAGTCAAGACCATCTATCAATCCGTTAATAGCATCTTTCCCAATTTCAGGTAGAGTAGCTGACATGACGTTGAATTCTCCCTCGCTACCCTCTCGCAACTCTTTTGTTTTAGCGATAAAATCGATTTTTAATTCTTCCAATTGATTTGACGACTTTTCGTGAAGTTGCTGAATTTTATTTTCGGTATCTTCTCGAAGCCCTTCCATCTCCATCACTGCATGCTCGCGGGCAATATGACTTTTTTCTCTCCACAAGCTCTCAAAACGATTTAATTGTTCATCGCTCATCCCAACAAGTGCCATGATTTCTGCGGACGCCTTCGGACCCATTGACTGTAATTCTGCAAGCAGACCCTCATCTATGCCCCGTTCAGCTAAGGTTTGTATATTGTCAGACCATTCAGCAAGTGCGTTAACTTGCGCTTCTAAATTGTTAATTAAGTGTTCAGACGCAATTGTTTCTTTTTCTTTAATTTCATCAAAAATACCAGCAAAGCTTCGCAGCGCCTTTGTTCGGTCGTCGACAGCCTTCTGGTATTCATCATTCAATCGCTTCTCTTCGGCGATTAATTGTTCATTTACTTGCTGCACTTTAGCTAGATAATCATCGCTAATACTCTTAAGTTCTTCGTGTATTTGCCGTTTAACATTAGCAACATTCTGCTCTGCTTCAATCCGTTTTTGTGATCCTTCTGCATATCGTTGTGCAACTTGCTCCCACGCTTGCATTTCTTCAAAGAGAGAGAGTTCGTTCAACTTCTTCTTCTCTTCAATCCACGCTTTTTCACTGTTGAACATCTGCTGATCAATGTTGCGCTTCGCATCCCGTAATGCGAGCGCAGCGACTCGTCTTTCTTCTGTTCCGCTTTTAAATTGTCGAACTGCTTCTTGCCAATAGGCGATTTCATCTTGTGTCGAGATTAATTCTAATCTCTTTTTGTTATCGATGAAATTTTGAACTGCATTCAAGCGGTCACGTGATGTTTTATTATTTTCATCGGTAATGACTCTGTTCAATTCTCTTAGTTGCGACTCGGTCGCCTTTATTTCTTGTCTAAGATCAGGAACGGCCGCAGCGGCTAGTTTATCAGACGACTTCTTCACCGTTGTGACTGTATCATTCATACCGATCGCTAGACCCTCGCCAACCCAATTACCAAATTGCTTCATGAGTTTGGACGGAGAGGCGATCTGCAGGATGCTCTTGATTCTCCCTGTAATTGCATCGGTAACATCTGTGATTGCTTGTCTTACGTCCTCTATCTTCCCTTTAATTCCGTTAATCAGCCCTTGTATGATGTCTTTCCCTATCTGCACAAGGTCAATGCCGCGCAGAAACTCCATAGCAGCATTCCAACCTTCGATTACGTTTCGCTTGGCTTCATTCATCTTTTGTTTAACTGCGTTTACGATATCTTGAAACTTTTGCTGAACGGTGTTCCACATCCTTGTTAAAGTTTCAGTAAAAAAGGATTTTACAGAGTTCCATATCGATTGCAGCGTCGACTTTGCTTGATTTGTTTTTTCTCGAACTGAAGCTCTGATATTCTCAAAGATGTTTGTTGCTGTTCTCAAAAGGGCTGTCCATAACCCTGAAATGTAAACTTTGAATGTATCCCACGCAAGCCTTACATTGCTAATGAGAGTTTTCACAACCGTAACAACAGAGTCTTTTAAGGCGTTCCAAATCGTTGAGGCAGCATTTTTGATGTTACCCCATATTGC
>NZ_ANNK01000120.1 GCF_000334155.1 Halalkalibacterium ligniniphilum
GAGTTCGTTCAACTTCTTCTTCTCTTCAATCCACGCTTTTTCACTGTTGAACATCTGCTGATCAATGTTGCGCTTCGCATCCCGTAATGCGAGCGCAGCGACTCGTCTTTCTTCTGTTCCGCTTTTAAATTGTCGAACTGCTTCTTGCCAATAGGCGATTTCATCTTGTGTCGAGATTAATTCTAATCTCTTTTTGTTATCGATGAAATTTTGAACTGCATTCAAGCGGTCACGTGATGTTTTATTATTTTCATCGGTAATGACTCTGTTCAATTCTCTTAGTTGCGACTCGGTCGCCTTTATTTCTTGTCTAAGATCAGGAACGGCCGCAGCGGCTAGTTTATCAGACGACTTCTTCACCGTTGTGACTGTATCATTCATACCGATCGCTAGACCCTCGCCAACCCAATTACCAAATTGCTTCATGAGTTTGGACGGAGAGGCGATCTGCAGGATGCTCTTGATTCTCCCTGTAATTGCATCGGTAACATCTGTGATTGCTTGTCTTACGTCCTCTATCTTCCCTTTAATTCCGTTAATCAGCCCTTGTATGATGTCTTTCCCTATCTGCACAAGGTCAATGCCGCGCAGAAACTCCATAGCAGCATTCCAACCTTCGATTACGTTTCGCTTGGCTTCATTCATCTTTTGTTTAACTGCGTTTACGATATCTTGAAACTTTTGCTGAACGGTGTTCCACATCCTTGTTAAAGTTTCAGTAAAAAAGGATTTTACAGAGTTCCATATCGATTGCAGCGTCGACTTTGCTTGATTTGTTTTTTCTCGAACTGAAGCTCTGATATTCTCAAAGATGTTTGTTGCTGTTCTCAAAAGGGCTGTCCATAACCCTGAAATGTAAACTTTGAATGTATCCCACGCAAGCCTTACATTGCTAATGAGAGTTTTCACAACCGTAACAACAGAGTCTTTTAAGGCGTTCCAAATCGTTGAGGCAGCATTTTTGATGTTACCCCATATTGCACGAAGGTTTTCTCTAAAACTCTCCATGTCGCCCGTTGCAAGGTTGATTAATAAAAGGATAGGACCCAAGATCACATTCTTGATCAATTCCCACGCTGCCTTAGCTGCAATTCGAATGTTATTCCATACTGTATCGAACATACTTTTGATGTTATTCCAATACTGCTTAGCATTGTTGGAGATCGTCTCCCACATCGTCACGTAAAAATCGATAAGCGGACTAAAAATTGTTTTTACATGAGTTACGACTTCATTCCATCTTTCAACAACAACATCCCAAACGCTCGTTGCAATTTTAACAATCGATTGCCACAAGGAAGAGAAAAAATCCACAATCCCGGACCATATAGATGTGAAAAACTCAACTGTAGCTGCCCATAAATCGGTGAACCATTGCGCTGTGGCTTGCCAGACCCCTTTAATAGATTCCCACACCGTCAATGTAATTTCTTTAATTGAGTTCCACAGGTTGATGAAGAACCCGCTGATCGGTTCCCAATTTTGATAGATAAGAACAACAGCAGCTACTGCAGCGGCAACCACTAATACCCATGGATTCATTTTTAAAACTTTATTTAAAACTGCGAAAGATTGGGTTAAATTTTCCACAATGTTTTTTGCTGAATTAAGACCGGCAAATGCAAGTATTGCCGCTCCTACACCAGCGGCAACAGCCTTTATTAAAGGAAGCCATGGTTCGAGTGCGTTATAAATAGACTTGATTCTTTCTACTACAGCAGGAATGTTATCAGCGATTGAATTCAGGACTCTCTCGAATAATCTACCGTTTTCTGCAATCATATCACGCATAGTCGGCAGTCCGTTTGACGTTAACATTTCATCAATCTTTTGGATGATGTTTACGACACCACGAGTAACAGCTGCCTGCATGTTATCAAATGAAGCTCCCCAAGAAGCCCCTGCTTCTTTAGCTGCACCTGCAATCTTCACAACTCCGTTTGTACCTTCCATCATTGCTTCGGTTACCGTATCGATAAACTCTTCGGCGGTAATTCTTCCTGCTGATAAATCTTTCTGAACGGATTCCGCATCCCGACCAGTCGCTTTTGCGTACATTCCAACCGCATCAATCCCCACATCGAACAGCCTGTTTAACTGATCCATGTGGACTCTACCCGTTGTCGACATTTTGGCTAGTGCATCCGTTACATTTGCAAACTGTTCATTTGAACCATCACCATAGAAAGCTACAGCATCCCCCCAAGCTTCAATTCGGTCTGTAGCTTTATCGACATCTATTCCCCTTGTTACGAAGTTTTGTACTGCTTTAGCGGCGACATCCAATCCGTACCCTGTTCCTGTCACAATGTCACCCGTTCGTTGTAATGCTCTGTTCGTTTCCTCTGTGCTACCTGTGATAACAGTCATAACACGCTCAAAGGATTCCATTGTGTCGATACGACCAAACGCAGATGAGATGGAGTTTTTAACCATGCCAATAGCTTTTGCTCCTAGTGCGACAAGCCCTAGAGCTGTAACTATTTTCCCTAGCCCTAGCGAAGCCTGTTCCCCACTCTTGCCAAGACCACCTAGCTGCTTGTCTAAATCAGCAACGCCTTTGGCTACCGAACCATCTTCAAGCATGACATCAATAACTACTCTTCCGTCTGCCATTTTGCACAATTCACCCCCATGCAAGTCGTTTCATTCGCACAGGGGCTCGATGGCTCTCTAACGGTCTTTTACTGTATTGACCGTTGCGCATTTAGGGCATTTAATCTCGGCAATGCCCTTAACTTTTCCTAATAATCTATTGCATTTTTTACATCGAAATTCTTTCATATATCCACCGCCTTTTAAGGCAACAAAAAAGCCGCCCCTATAGGAACGACCTTAACTTTCGTATTTCATTAACCTAACAATTCCGCTTTCTTCTTATCGAATTCATCTTGAGTGATAATCCCTTCATCCAATAATTTCTTGAACTCTCTAATCTCATCCACTTTTGATACAGTCGGCTTTTCTTCGTTTAGAGTAGCCTCTTTTGCTATAGGATGAGCTTCAAGTTTCTTCAAATCTGCTTCTGATGCCGCAAAAAGGTTTGCCTCAACCATGAATTTTTCTTTACTTTCAACATCCATAAAAGCCATAGTGTAGGTTGTTTTCTTTTTCTTCTTTGCACCTATCGCCCCTCCAATTAATGTTCCAATCCCAGGGGCGAAAAAAGTTCCGATTGCCGCACCAGACAGTGTTTTGGCTGCGCTCATTTCGGATAAAGTTTTTTCTGAAAAACCAAGGAAATAATAGTTTCTCTTCTTAACTTTAACTATTCCTTTATCGTTAGTGAATTCAATTGCATATGACGACTCTTTCTTATTGCCGATCTGTCCATTTGTTACTGTAATAACAAACCCTTTAGACTTAAATAAATCCATAATCCCCATAACATCACCGCCCTTTATCTTCTATACGGTTAATTATAGAGGAAAACCTAAACATTTCAATAAACATAGGTAAAAGTTTCCTATTTTTTGTTTTTTAGTTTGTAAGCTTCCTTCAACTTAAGTAATTTCTGTCGTTGTTTTTCACTACCCTTACCGCTCGGTAGTTCCATTGTACGTATCTCAACGACTTCTTTGAAGCGTGTATCGCCGCGCAAGCCATCCAGTAACGCTAGAAACTTACGCCAATCCAATTTGCCTTGTTGCTCAAATAAATCAATTCCATAGTCTTGCATAAAAGATGCATACACATATTCAGCATCCTCAACCAAAGAATACGGCGCTTCTTTTTTTTCAACAGGTACTGGATTACCCTTTATATCAACGGCCGGTTCTTCCTTTACGCCACTCGTAATCAACTTTTCGTAAATTTGCTTTAATATCTCTGATTTCTTTCTTATGTCACAGTCTAAATCTACGTTAATTAGCATTTGTAGCCCAACTTCAATTTGTGTGACTTTGTCAATTTCCTCATCGGTTGACAACTCATAAAAACGCAATATATTGTCAAAACTCATGTCGACTTGATAGGTTACTCCATCGATTTCTATCTGATTTTCTAGCGGATAAGAAAGGGTAAACATCCTTACCACCTATTTCTTATTTAAATATTTTTTCACTTTCTCCTTTTGAGACGCATCGATACCTAGAGTTTTTAACTCTTTATCGATTCCTTCAGATAACTGAATAAAATATTTCATCAAATAAATAATTGAAGGAGTTTGTGCATAAATTTTTTCAAACGCCCCCTCACCAAGAAGAAGGTCAAACCCTTTTTGAAGCACTGTTTTTGCCGCTTTCTCTGATTTTTCTTCATCGACTGCATCGTTTATATTTACGAACTCTTCTTGTACTATCTTGGCGTTTTTACGTAAGTTCTTGATTGCTTCGTCCGATACATTAAATTCAAAATTTAATTCACCGATTTCCACAGGTATGACCGTTTTTTCCGTTTGAATTTTAATCGCCATATATCCTCACTCCTAGTAAATGTTTTAAAAAGAGAGCCTGGTAAGACTCTCTAAACCTCATTTGTGATTGCGGTTACGACATCAGACGGTTGTGATTGTTTTCCTGCACTCGAAACAGCAATAACATAATAATCATATGATGTACCCGCCATTAAGCCTACATCGGTAAACATTTCACTTCCGGTCATACCCACACTCTGCCCATCTCGATAAATTTCATATTCGATAGTCGCCCCACTAACAGTAACTGCATCCCAGACCAACGAAACCGATGTATCTGTCACTGAACTAACTGTTAGATTTTGGGGCGCATTAGGGTACAGTTATCACATCAGGTTTGCGGTCAAACGAGATAGTGCAGCTAAAGGCTGGGAACTCTGTCGCTTCTCCACCGCTTGTGATAGGAACCGTCACTGTCGCCGGACCTTTTATCTCCGTTCCGTTCGGTTCTACGATTTTAAACATGATTTTTCGACTTTCTCCAACTTCTCTTTTTAACCCCTTTATAAACTTCATTGCAGGATCTTCATCATCGTACACACCTTCAAACGAATATCTTTCAGACCGTGAGATAACTTCTGTGGTAGGGTTTCCATCCCCATCATAGTATCCTGTTTCCTCTGAGTTTTCGTCAGAATCGTCTGTCACACTTGTAATCCATTTTGCGAGTTCCAAATACTCAGGTTCCCCTGTTGTTGGGATTGGGGCCACAAAGTAACTTGTTAAAGCATTTTTTACTTTAGCCATTGTTTACCACTCCTTTAATATATAACTCCGCGCTAAACTGAGCGCCATAAATGTAATACCTCTCATCTTGCCCAACTACATTAGGATCGGTTGTTATCGTAATTCCGCAAAAGTCATAACTGCCATTATTGCTTGGTATGTCGTTAATCCCGCTTAACAGGCTAGTGATTCGCAATAGTGTTTGGTAAGCTTCTAGCTGATTCTCGTGCTTCGTCATCACTTGAAAGGCGAAACCTTGATCCTTTGACCCGTCGTAATAGTGACGGTGATCTCTTGCAGGCATGACCGTAACGGCGATACTGTTACCACTTACAAGCGTCGGCGATACAACCCTAGCGTAGTATCCTTGCTTATCTAACACATCAAGAACTAGCCTTTCTAAAAAGTCCATCGTCATAATTGATTATTCACCTTTTTCACGATCTTTTTTCTCTAGACCTAACGCGTCACTCACTTCGGTTGTTATTCCGTAAGGGCTATATTCAACAATGATTTCTGGACGTTCAGTTGCTACTAGATTAAATTCCACTGATATAATGCCCTCTCCCATTGTCAGACCATTTATTTCTATCTTTCCGAAGCAACAAGGTTTATCGCCATCCATGTTAAGTGAAATTTTTTTCACCCTATCTTGAGATAACTTTTGCTTGACCAACAATTAACTTCCCTCCCTATCCTAATAATGTATTTGAAATAAAGACGCTGATTATCGGTTCAGCGTTAAAACCTTTTCGTCATAATTGATTATTCACCGCCTGTTTAGCGACGTTTATCCACCCCTGCAAGTGAGCTGCGCGTGCCCTCTCGTACCACAAAGGTCCTGCACTTGGATTACTATCCCTTGAAAAATTCATTCTCACCCCGAAATACAGCTTACGGGCATAGGGGGTATCCCACGCAATTTGACCTTCATCAAAATTCGAGGCTCGGATGCTGCTATCTCTTAAGTTACCAGTGTCGAACGGTACAAAACGGTTGCTATCCTTTAAGACTTGTTGCGATACTAAAAATCTAGCCCTTTCAGATGCCTTCTTAAGTTTCGGTGCAATGTTCTTCGTATCTATTGTTACTCTCACTCTTTGTCTTGTCATCGAATGTCCACCTCGTAATGGTGTGGCGTATTAGACTTAAACGCATAAAGCGCATCACAAGCGACAATGCGATAATCATTGCCGTTGAATTTCACCTTCGACTTTTCTCTCAACCGTTTAAATTTCGGTGTATTAACCGCGTCTAGGAAGATAACCCCCTGCACCTGAACCTCTTCACCATTCGAGTCTCGTTTTAACTCTGATTTAGGCTGAACCAATACAAAAGAGATGGTTTCACTCGGTGCAAATTCTTCACCAAACGAGCCATCTCTCACAAATTCTTCATATTCGATTGAGTGAATGAGGAACCTTCTCGGAATAGGCTTAATACGCACTATCAACCACTCCGATCCCACTATACAAAAGACCAGTCGGCAATAGGTAGTCAACTAGATTAGCAGCTATCGTTGTATTAGCATTACCAGCCGGTCTGTTACCGCCTCCATAAGAAAACTTACCGATTGCTACACCAGTCGCATCATCGCCCGTGACGGATATATCCGTACCGCCATTGAGTTGGTAAAACTCAACTTGCGCAGCGGTAGCTTTCATGACTTGCCCTTGTACAAATGGATGCAGGTTCTCAAAATCGTCAATAGCATAATTTGTTACTTGGTCGATCACATCAGAAGCACGCTGAATAAAACGTGTCAGGTCGTTCTCGCTAACCTCTACGCCCATATATTCGTACTTGTAATACTCAGCTGTAATGTAAGGCAATTAAATCATCCCCTTACTTTTTTGCTTCTTGCTGCGCTTTGTTCTCGTTTAACAGTTTTGTATTCTCTGCTTTCAGTTTCTTAACTTCTGCTTTTAAATCTGCAATTTCGTTTTTTAACTCTTCCGTATTAGCAGATTCAAACTCAGCTAACTTTTCTAACAGCTTGTTATACTCGCCTACAGGTACGCTTTTTCCACCTGTTGCGTGTTTTACCACTTTTCCCGACTCGTCAATCTCGTCATACCCTTGCTTAAGATATGATTCAACACGGTCTTTATCAACGTTTAAAATACGATTACCCTTTTTTACTTTTGGCATGATATCGCTCCTTTGTGTTAAAAGGAGAGCCGAAGCCCTCCTAAGTTATTTATCCCGCTGGTGCTGGTTCAGGTTCTACGTTAAACTTTACACCCTTTACCTTTTGCTCAATTAAGAATGCATCCCAATATTTCCGCTCGTAGTACAAGTGTTTTCCGCCCGTGGTAGCACTAGGTTCATCTAAAGAAACAAACTCATATTTTTGCGGAGTAATGACTGCAATTGGATGAATTAAAATCATATTAATTTGTCGTGCAGCTGGGTCAGGAACCGCACCGTCAGTAAAGTTATAAAGAGTTTTCATGCGGCTAGAAGGAACCGTCTCGAGTGTCACCTCGTCAAGCGAACGCACATTTCGATTGATAGCCGACGCTTCGCCTTTCACTTCTAAAGTACGTTGAATCTTTTCAGCATTCTTTAATACTTTTTTGACAGCAGGCGTCACATATAAAATACGACCTTCCTGCGGTACTTCTGCTTCGTCCATTTCCTCCATCATGTCGTCAAAAATCGCTAAAGCTGTAGCTTCTGTTACAACCTCAGTATTCACTGCCTCTCCGTAAGCTGTGTACTCTGCGAATAACTTTGATGCAATGTATTTATCCATCTCAGGAATCTTGTGTTCATCATTAAACACTCTTGTAATGTTAGCGATCGTAAGCGCCATGTTTGTTTCATCAACGTCTTGCGGATCGACAAGTGTTTTGAACTCACGATCATGTTCAAGCGTTTTCGGGATCCATTGATTATCCACTCGGCGTGTGTAGTTCCCCATCACATCACGATCGACATCTACAAAACCGCCTGTTGTGATATTAGGAATCTGAATCGTCTTTGCGCTCGTCCATCGGATGTTAGCGTTGTTTGGTGAAGCATAAAGCGCACTAAACGCTAACCCTTGAGAAAATTTTTGTTGTAGTGCTTGTTGGTACATTTCAGCATAGTTTACTGGTGGCATATCAAATCACTCCTGTTAATTTTTATTTAAATGCGTTTAACCATTGTTCCACTTGCGTCTCTTGTTTCTTTTGGTGCTGGCCTTTTGAAAATGACGGCTTCTCTTCCTGTTCTTCTTGTTGTTGCTGTGCGAAGTGCGGATACTTTTCCACGACTTTTGCAATGGCAGCATCCATATCCATGTCGTCACTAACCATTGTTTTAGCTAGTGTCACAACGTCCTCTACTGATTCAGCGAGAACCCCCGATTTCATAGCACTAATTTGTGCCTTCAAATCAGTATTCTCTTCGCTTATCGTAGAATAGTTAGTTTCTAACTCTTGTAACCGCTCTGCTTGCTTTTGTTGTTCGGTCTTTTGCGACTCTTGCCATTCCTTGAACTTTTCCATCCCTTCCTTGGCATTTTCGAAATTCTCAACACCGAGTTGCTTTAGCAGTTTTTCTTGCTGCTTGCGAGTTTCTTTAGCAATGAGATTATTGACATCTTCTTGAGTAAATGTCTTTCCCTCTTGTGATTGCTGGTCACCAGTACCCGATTGAACGTCTGTTTTCTCTTGTTGTTGTGTATCTCCCCCAGTTTGGTTGTCGGCTTGCTGGTCGCCCTGTCCTTCTGTCGGTTCGCTAAAATGTCGTAGCTTCATAGGAATAAAAAACTTCTCACCTTCAACCTTTGAGGTCGGTTGATTAACCTTCATATATTTTTCCATCGTTTTTAACCTCCCATAAGGGTATTTGTCCTTTCGTTTCTTTAACGCCTTGCCGAATAAAAGGCACAAAAAATAACCGTTATTCAACGACTTCCCAATCTTCTGCTAGTACATCATTTATTGACGGAACCCACATAGCATGAGACCCCTGTGCTGTTTTAATTTGCAAATACGGCTCACACTTAAACAATTCCCCTTCTTTCATTCCCCACGCTTCTGCTGTCTGCTTATTACAAGGGATCCCCTGAGGATATCCTTTTTGGAAAACAACAAACATACCTTTTCCATTCCAACCAGTTCTACCTAATTTACAACCTTGCTTTAAATTTTCTAATGCTTGTTCGAAATTCATCTAAATCACCCTTTAACTTCAATATCGCAATTTTCATTTGTAGCAACTTCCCAATCATCTTCAAGAATGCCACTCACGGTAAAAAGAATGTCCTTTGTATCTTGAAAGTCGATTACCTCACCCGTTTTTGCGTGGATTTCGATTTTTCCATATTTATAAACCCAATACCCTCGCCAAACCTTTCGTTTGATTGGCGTTCCAGCTATGAACGTTGGAAATAATTCTTTGAATGTCATAACCTATTTCCTCCTCCAACATTTGGATTATTTATCGCTAACTGCTCACGATTACTTCTTCTTGTTCTACCAGTCTCACTTATAAACTCACGTATATTAGCTTGTCGTTCCCTAACCTTGCTTTTAGCCATCGCAACGCCTTCTTCATCACCCATTGCGCTCATCATGTTTAATTCACGCTTGGCATATCGTATCTGACGTTCCAAATAACGCTGTTTCTGCGATTCTTTATAGGCCGTGTCATTTTCTTCTTTCGTGAAATCATGAGGACGTGGTATCGATACACCTTCGACAAACGGGTAAAAAACATGTCCGCAATTGATCCCCCTCAATCCAGCTAACTCGCCATAGCTTGTTTCCGACAAAGGGGGGTACTTGTCACTAGTGCCACTCCTACTGAATATCCGCCCTTGAAACGGTGCGCATCTTGGTCTAGCTCCGATATGGCTGGATACTTCAACTAGATCAATCTCATAATCATCCATCCTTGCGAACTGCATTTCATTTGCTACGTTGTTAGATGTTGTTCGAATGACCATATTCACATAAGCTTCTGTCGACCACTCTTTCCCTGCTCTGTCTACTAAAGCAGGGATCCCTTTATTCGCCCACTTACTAGCAACCTCTCTAACGGCTTGTTGCGGCGTTTTAACCCCTGTAATCACTAAAGCATTCGCTTCGTTTAAAATGCCCACATACGCTGTTTCTGACTGTTGTAGCATGGTCGAATTAATGAGATTAAAAGATTGTCTCGCTTGATTTTGGTAAACATCAAGGATGTTTCTAATTACAGGAGAATCGCCTGCCGGTGGTCTAATCACATGACCGGACCTAACAGCGTCATCTAACGATCTATCCGTTTCGGCTATGCTCCTATAGCCTTCTTTCTCGAGAAGTTCAGATATTTCATCGATCGCCAAGCCGCTATACCTTGCAATCGTAATTAGATTTTCTTGAGTTAACTTATTCAACTGCGATAACTTAATAAGCTGCCACGATTCAAAATCACCATCGATCAGCAGCTCCCTGTCTCTTCTAAGTTTTTTCCCTATGTTAGTCAGGATTTCATCTTCAATTCTCAAATAAATGTCCGTAATCGGCTGTGCTACCCTTTGGTTACGCTCAGGATTCATTATGCATCAACTCGGTTCATGCCAAAAAAGTCTATTGTCTCCGCTGTCGCTGTTTGATTCTCGGCCGCAATCTCTTTCATCAACTGTTCAGCTTCTTGCTCTGATAATCCATGTATTTTCATGATTGCCCTTTTCTTTGATGTGAGCTTGTTAGATACGAGCTGTACTTGTTTATTAATCTCGGCTGTCTGATCCTCGGCTATTGAGTCATCAAATGTGACTGTTACCTCCCAACCCTCTTTCGGTCGCTCGAACACTTCATACAATTCAGCAGTTTGGATGATGCAGTCAATTAACTCGGTTAACCCAGCTTCAATTATGTTTTCGTGAGATTGCTTCGATTTGAACGTCTTGCTATTCTCACTAACAACCTCGGTGGCGGTTTTCATACTCTTTCCGTCGAAAGTAAAAGCCCCTGTGCTGAACCCCGTTTGAGTAGCGAGTAAATTAAGATAAGAATTAATCGCAGCAATATGTTCTTCTACCCGTAACTCAACGGTGTTGTCATGAATTTTCATTTCATCCATACTACCAGTACCCATCGCTTGATACACTTCATCATCAGCATCAAAATAACGGTTCATGTTCCCGTCCTCATCCACTACCATCTTCACAGCAGAAGCCGGAACGATAATTCGCCTTTTTCCTAGCCTGAACTCCCTCTGATAACTATCAAACGCAATATCGAGAGATTTAAGTGTATCTAGTGCGTTGGCAAAGAGAGAAATACCAAGAGGACTATGCATGTCAATGTTATTAGCAATGTTTGGTCGAAAGTAAACGAAATTAGCACGCTTGAAAGCCTTTATTTTTACCTCTTTTTCTAAGTCTGGATAAAGTTCAGAGAGCGGAACCTTTTTTCCTAGATCACTGTTGTTGTCGCTTACGAATAACTCGTTTTTAATGACATATTCCTTACCTTCCCACAGATGCCATTCAAGGTGAGTGTACTTTTTCTTCCCTTTGCGGATCTCGTTAGGGAATACCGCTTCATGGATGCCTTGGTTATCCCAGCTAACCGGAATGAAGCAATCAGCAGTCACGTAAGAAAGCTTAAGCTTCCCATCGCTAAAATATGGCTTGATGACCATTCCACCAAGCGCAAACTGAAACTCAAGGTAATCCTGGAATCGTTTGACGAATTTATTTTGATCAAACACATTCTTAATATTTTTTGATAATTCCTCGTCAGATATATTGATCTCACACCGCTCATTAAATATGAGCGAAGCCATCTCTTGCGCTACCACTTTCGGCATCCCTAACGTACCCATACGACGTTTCTTCGTGCCGTTGATTGTATTGTATTTCAAATCATGCCAATCGCTAAAATAGCCTTGGTAGAGTGCTTTCCATTTGTCAATGTGCTTGTAATATTCATCGTCCATTGGAATCTGTTTTAGCTGCGATAAGCTCTTAATATTTTTTACGAGTCCCATTCTCTGCATCACCCCCTTAAAGAAGCCTTTAATTTTGTGGAACATGTCATCACCGCCTATTCTTTGACAACTTCATATGTTTTCTCAAAGATATCTGGTTTACATGGATAAAACTCCCCATTTATACCCTTGATAATGTAATCCCCTACATTGGCTGTCATTTCACCTTCGAGCGTCTCTATAAATAAAGCCACCGTCTCGCGTTCTCCCATCACTTTTAATTTATCTAATGGTTTATCGACAAAACGCTCTATTTCTTCTTCGTTTTTGCCTGTGAATTGAACAGCTTCAATAACCACTGGTTTCTTTCGATATTTTGGCACTTTAACAACCCCCTAAAATTTAAGTTCTAACTTTTACAAATTGTGATTAACGTAATACTGAAATCCGTCACTCTTACAGCACATATTTTCTATAGAAATAATTGTTGGCATATCTCGCCTCATCCATCGCATGATTATTCTCATCTACAGGCTTGCCATTGTCATCTCGACAGTACATCCCTATCTCTTTGATAAAGTTGTAGTGGTCGTATTCCTCTGTTTCCAGTAGCAATAATTGTTCGTTTGTAATAGCGCTCTGCATTCGCTCAATCCCTACCTCAATCCCCTTTGAAGATCCCTTTATATCCTTCGAGTTATTATCAGCTGGACTCGTTATGATTCCCAACATATGCAACTCTTCTCGTAATGACTTACAGGCCGGATCGATAAACACTTCTGAGCGAACCATATCAAATTTCTCTTGGCACCATAGAATGAAAGTCTTGATTTCTTTAGCGTAGGTACTCATTGCTTTTACTTGACCCGTGTCGGAACCACTATGGTAATAATGAGCAACCCTATTTAGTTTGTAATCATATTGCCTCTTCTTCCCTTTATGCCTCGTGACGATGTTGCAACTAACGCTAGTAGCATCGCTCTGACCACCGTCACCAGAGAAGTACATTTCTATCTTTCTGCCTTCAAGCTTCTGTTTGATGTTCTTTTTCATGTCAAACATGCTGTAAATCACACCACTTGGGATAACACGCTTGCCATACCAATCACGTTGCAACAAGTAAGGGTTCTTTTTCAGCGTTTCGTATATCTCCTGTTTTCGTTCTTCTGTGATAATTGGGTTATCGTCAATGGTCCAATGCACCCAACGTGTCTTTTGAACCTCGAATACCTCTTTTATCACTGGATGATTAGGGGCAGGAGGATTAAGGTCTGCCAAGTGGTAACGCATCTTAGCAGCAAACGTCCGCCGGAAGCACTCTTGAATCATATCCATGTGCAATAGGTCTATCTCACAAAAGGCTACAGAACCTAACGACATACCAGTTATCGCTTTCTTACTGTCCGCTTTCCCTCCACCTTTGTAATACACCTTTTTCACTCCGTTGGGCGTGTGCAATTCTAAATGGTCGCCATTCTCATCATGCTTAATCTTGGCCAAGTCTCCAAATATATGAATAAGTCCAAATCCGTCACATTCCATAAATAGCCGAAAGGCTTGCTCTTGGTTATAGGCGACAACTAAATGGTTTTCATCTGGCGTGGCAGCAAGATAGCGAGCATACTTAAATACTCCTGCTGTCGTCTTAGAAGAACGTGGCGTGCCCTCGTTAACTTCCAATGTCACATCAAAAGGAGCTTGTATGACTTGTTTCTGCTTAGGAGAGAAGTTAATCATTTTCTTTCACCACATCGATAAGAGCTTCAAGTAAAGAAGTATCTTTTTTGGCACCTTTTATTAATTCCGCTCTCGCTTTAGCGAAGTCTGTTTCTGCCTTAAGCTTTTCTTCTTGCAGCTTTTTCTTATCATTCTCAGATAGAAGGTCGAAGTATTTCGTCAACATTTCAAGAGCTTTCATCTTGTCTGCGAGTTTGACGGATATGCCATCTTTGCCTTGTTTGACCTCAGTAACAACGGTACCGTCAATTTCGGATGACTCTTTAAAATCTACATAATTGTAAAATTCTTTAATAGGCTTCCTACCATCCTCTGTATCCTCATAATCGACAATGACCTCTTTCTTACCAAAAGTAGCAAAGTCCGTTATATCCGCAAAAGCAATATCAATGTACTTCTGTAGGACAGCTTGAGCATCTAAAAAAACGCCTGATTGCTGTTCAGCTTTCAGACGTTCGATTTCTTCGGATATCTTAGGATTTCTTAGACTTCTATGACCTTCAACCATCGCTGTACTATAAGCGCATCCGTAAGCCTTTTGATATGCTTTGGTCGCATTATAATACTTGATGTAATAAAGACAGAACATCTTTTGTCTGTCGTTTAAATCATCATTCTCTATAATCGGCTGAGGGGTTGCATCCCTCTGTTGATTGGTTGCAACCTTCTTTGGTTTGGTTGCATCCTTTTTAGGTGCATCCCTCTCCCATCCTTCACGACTCTTTCTGCTTTTAAGAGTACCTAACTTTATATCATGTTTCTCAGCAAGTGCCTTTAATGTGATGGTGGTTGTCTCGTATTCTTTTCTTATCTCTTCCCAATTCATTACATAGCACCTACCTCCTACACTGTTTTATTTACTCTCCACAAGACACAAACAGCAAGATTGCGACTCTACACTATTCGATTGCGCCTTGTTGACAATAAATAAAAGCACCCCGAAGGATGCTGTTTTAATTACCCGATTTCATTTCTTCGCTCTAATTCTTTATACTCTTCTTCACTCACACCTAAAAGATCCATCATCGAATCTTTTTGTACACTTTCAAAGTGATCACTTATTTCTTTTGAAAAAACATCATGGTCGACAACTTCTTTTTCAACCAAAATCTTTAATAACGCTTTTTCTCTCGCCTCTAACTCAATCACTCTGACCACTAATCTAGTTAAAATTTGATCCGTGTTTTCCACCATCATCATCATCTCCCTTCTACCCACAAATTCGGCAAAAAAAGAGGAAATCCCTGCAAAATTATCTTGCAATTCAGATTTATCGCCTGTACCATTTAGTTATGCGCTTTTTCTATTTTATATAATAGTCAGGTTTGGGGAACCTGGCTATTTTTTATGCACCTAGGAAACATACACAATATCTTCTTATCGTTTATCTTCGTACCCCATACACACCCTTTACATTTGTTTTTCATGTTCATTCTCCTATGTTTGTTTTAAAGCCCCTAGCAGGAATCGAACCCACATTGACGGAATAGAAACCCGTTGTCTTATCCGTTAGACGATAGAGGCATAATAAAAACACCTGCCGCAATTATAAGCTCTCACTTTTTGCGACAAGTGTTTTTTAAATTGTTTTCGCCCCGCAACCACCTAGGATACAACCGTCTTTTATTTTGACGATTGGGTTGAAGCGAATACCATCTCCTTTCATCGTGGTTTAGCATAAAAAATGGACCACTCAGGAGATTACATACTAACTTTTTCACCTACTATCATAGTAACAGGGTTTTACCCCCCAAAACTGCAAATTTACTGCAAATAACGATCGTGCTATAAATCAGTTTCTTAATTCCTTATCACTTTCTTTAAAGTCCACTCAACGAATTTTGTAAATGGGTGTCTCCAAAAAAACAAAGTCCACAGTCTCCTAATCCTTCTTTTTTCATGTTCGTTCATTTTTTCACCCTTTCTTAATGAACATCATTCGTCTTATCTCCAACCTACCCTTTCAGCGATAGCATCAATAATCATATTTCGGTAGTTATACACCGTTCTTTCGCTAATGTTGCACTCAAGTGCGATCCTTTCCCAGCTAAACCCTCTACGCCCATTCCAGTACCGCAACCGTATGAGTTTCTTTTGCGATTCCTCTAACTGCTCGTACACGCTCTCTATTGCGTCTGAAATCTCTTCTAAATTACGCAAGGTCTTGTTGGTTGTTAAGCGAGTGGCGATTTGTTCAGTAGGGCGAGAAGCCACTCTTACGCTATTGCTCCCCATCCCCACATTTTCATCTATTTCAGTATCATTCATGATTTGCTCTCTTAGCCTTTTAATCTCTTTTTTTGTATCGGGATATGCGTACAATTCCGCTTCCACATGTTTGAATGTCGCTTTTCTTAGTGCTGTCATCCTATCCCCTCCACTCAAATCCCTGTTGTTCTAACATTTTCTTCCAAGTGTAGTCGATTTTCTTTGTGTGGTAGCATCTCGGGCAATTGGCGTATCCTGTCCTTTTCATGTTGCGAATGAACGATTTTAACTGTTCTCCGCTGCCGTGGAACCAGTTGTGTGTATGACATACGTTGCAAACGAATAAGAACGGGCTGAACAACAGCAGGTTGCCACCTACTGCATTCAAGTCCATCTTCACATCCGACAAATCCCTCTTTTCCATATGCCCCACCCCTCTCAAATTTGGTCAATTATCACGTATACGTCACGCTTCTCAACACCTTCTTCTGTCAGCTTGTCTAACTCCTTTTGACACTCGGTAAATCCTTGCTCATTGAGAGAATACATTTTATGCATCGCTTTATTTACGTATAGCTTGAACACTTTCATGCGCTCCCTCTCCTTTATCTTTTTTCCCACAAAGACCAGATGAGCCTACCTATTAACCATGACGCCACCAATACGATGTACATGCCAAAAACAGCAACAACTCCGATCCACCCTTCTTCCTGGTAGGCTGCATAAGGTATTAGCGCTATTAAAGCTATAACAAATAATCCTGTTGTGAATTTCATCAATTCTTCGTGAAAATTCATAACATCACCCCTACACTTCTGATTGGTATTTACTAATGCTTTGCAATATATTGCCTTGTGCCTGAATCACATCAAGCGAAGCCAATCCACTCCTGTGAAGCTCTAACGCCATATCCCTTGCATGCTTAAGTTCAGCTACCTCTGCTCTTGCCATATCTGGAATGAGAGTGGCTTGTACACCCTCACTCCTTAAACGGACAATTGCCTTTCCTAGCTCTCGTCTATATTCCAATTCCGTATCGGCTTTCTTTTCAGCAAGACGGAATATCTCTTTGCTCGCTTTATCCATGCGCTTTGTAATCTCGTACATTTCGCTAGTTATCTGTGTCAATTCGATTGTTCTTCTCGGTTGAGTCATTTACTCACCACCGCCACCTTTTCATTTCTCTCCTGTTCCAACATTCGTATTTTATACAGAGAGATAGACGACAAATTCCTAATCGATGTGCAATCTTGTGACCTAGTGGTATTTTCATTCGCTCACCCCTCAACAATTACTCCTAGCTAGTATCCGAAACGGGCGCTTGTCTATTACTTGATGATCTATTTTTCTTGTAGTACTTCTTCTTTTGACAAAGTAATTACGCTTAATGACCTGGTATCTTTGGTAAAACCTCATGACACACTCTTTAACTTTTTCCCATTTTTCCTTCACCCAAGAAATTAACGCTCTCCCCAATTCCTTTGCCACTTCAACGTATTTATTGATTGTGGATTCATAAATAATTGCCGCCTCTTTTGATAGTTCAATTCCGTTTAGATAAATACATTTCATGAAATCATCCCTTCTTCCAGCCTTTTTTTGTTTTCTTCCACACGACCAACTCTTGTCCAGTGGTGTATTCAAACATCTTCTTAACTAGTCTGAAGTTCTCGTTTACAAATCCGCCTTTGACATCAATGACCTCTATTCGTCCATCATGATATGTCACTTTGAAGTCAGGCTTGTACGTCCAAGGTTGTCTGCCTTTCTTGCCCGATCCATTACAACGTCTGCATTTTATGAGCCTACCTGTCTTTTCCGACACCGCTTTGCCTTGACCTGCACAAGCTATACAAGCAACCTCGAAAGGATCTAGTAGTGTATATTGCGGTTGGCACTCTATCTCTTTCACTGTCTTATCAGCTCGCAGCATAAGATAAAATTCTGCTTCCGCTGCCGAGTCGAATGTTATCCCGTAATAGGTTGTTCTCTTACTTGGTATCTTGACTTTCCCCATTAACGAAACCCTTTCCACTTACGGTCGAATTCCTCGTCAAATTCATCAGCCTTCTTCTTCGCATACATAAAACCAGCAGCCAAGATAATCACATATGTTAACCACGATAATAAACCCACCCCTGCAAATACATAAGCAATCAACATCGTATTAACCCCACCAAAAATCAAATCAAAAATATAGCCAACTGCGTAACCGATTAACCCAGACACTCCTGTTATCAAAATAGCCAGCATTACCCCACCAATAATTGCTAGTGTTTTATTCATATACTCATCCCCCTTAAAATTCTTTCTCCGCTTTGCAATCGTGGCATATCCGTATCAAATCTCCATTTCTCATTTCATGTCCAAACCTTCCGCACCCACAGGAGCAGCGACCTGTCTTGTTGTATGTAACCTCTGTTTGTTTGCTCTGCTCCTGTTTCTGCTTCAACTTTCTAATCTGCTCATCCCATTCATTCATCTTCGTTACTTTCCAACTCTTCTTCCGTTATTCCACATCCCGGACAAAAACTTTCACTACAACAAGGACATTGCACGGTGTACTGCATGCAATCATTACATCTCATCGCTCGCCACCCCTAATATCCGTTATTTTGACGATCGTGATTTATCTGATTTTTCCGCAAATACTCTTGTTCGATTTGTTCCCATGTGAAGCCGAGCATTACACCTAGGGTTAAAAAGTAATCAAATAAAATTGAGTAGCGTCCCCTCTTAACCACACTGCTGAAAGCTGGCGTATTTGCGACCGTTTGTACTTGTGTAAAAACAGAGTTAAACGCCTCTGTGACATTATCGAAAAAATCAGCCGTTCCAACTAGCGTATTTTCACATCCTAACTCCAACCCAATCGACAAAATGAAGTGTAAGCAATCCACGTATTCTTCTAGGAGAGGATTTCTCCATATCGCTCCAGGACCTAATATCGAATCTTGTTCTGTGTATTCTGTTAGATATTCTCTTGTTCTAGGTTTCTGATCCTCACTCCAAAACTTAAACCCTCTCCACTCATTTGCCAATTCTCCAAGCTCCACTTGCAAAGCTAGTATTTTCTGAGGAAGAAGGTCTCGCCCCTCTAACCCCTTTTCCTTTATGATCCGTCCATCAAGCACACGTTGCATTTCGAATAATTTTATAAGATTCATCTAATCTCCCTTTGCTCTAATTGTTTCAACCGCTCCGTCTGCCGTTGTATCTTCTTCGCCTGCTCCACATTCTGTTTGATAAGCTGCTCTATTCCGATAGCTTCTATCACTCGTTTGAGCCTAGACACCCTCACGCTATTTTGAGAGAGGATGTCTTGTAGCTCTTTTCTTGCTTGTTTGCGGTCCATAGGTTCACCTCATGTGTCTTTTACTCATCAAAACGGAAGATCATCATCGCTTATATCAACTGATTTTCCATCATTAGCAAACGGATCGTTGTTATACCCTCCCTGTTGCCCTCTGTTGCTATTTTCGGAGTTACCTTGACTTGAACCCTTGCTTTCTAAGAAAATCACAGAGTCGGCTATTACTTCCGTCACATAGACAGTCTTTCCCTCGCTATTCTGGTAGTTCCTTGTTTGAATCCTTCCGTCTATCGCCACCATCGAACCCTTTTTCGTAAAG
This sequence comes from Halalkalibacterium ligniniphilum, assembly GCF_000334155.1. Classification (GTDB taxonomy): domain Bacteria; phylum Bacillota; class Bacilli; order Bacillales; family Bacillaceae_D; genus Halalkalibacterium; species Halalkalibacterium ligniniphilum. The sequence continues at coordinate 19,633 of NZ_ANNK01000120.1, forward strand.
CTAGCCGTATTTTCAGCCGTTTTCTTGAAGCAGACCACTTGAATCCAGTCTGTTTCCTCTCGGTTGTACTGTCGCGTTACTGCTAAATTAAAATTACCGATTGCTACCCCTTGAGGAGAATATCTAAGTTCGCAATCCTTGCCTAACCGTCCAGTAAGTGTCACCCTATTAAGCATCTATTCATCCTCCAATCTTCCAGCGATCATTTTGAGCGCGTCTTGCGTGCTCGAAACTGTCGTATCATAACCATCTGCATATACCTTCACCAGATGACCACCGTTCCCGTCATCCCATATCCTCGCTACTATGTTCATGCCTTTGTATACATCTGCATACCCAGCTCCGTTTTGTATGTGTAGACTCATAGTTACCTCCTACGAACGCCCATTCTCTTGAACAGGCATTCGATTTTTTATATAGTGTAATGTGGTATCTTGTGTGCTTTTTTATGATTAGGTTTTATGTGAGTACAGGTTGTTTGGTTTGATTATCGGGATATGCGTCAATCGTCATCGTGATTTTCATCATATTCTTGTTGACTGATACACTCTAAATACTCGACTGGTAAATCTAATTGATTAGATAATGAGATTTTTAACTTTTCATGAAGTGAGTTGTAATCATCTTCACTCAATGCTTTCCCACCTTCAAAATTCATTTGCGTAAAACAAGAAGCGTCATTACCCTTTCCATCATGCGCCATACCCGCTTTGGCTGAAATACGATAGCAAAATCTTGGTTCTAACATCACAAATTCCTCCTTTAATTTAATACGCCTATTTTGTCTCCTACTCCTTAAACTCGTACCTATCCCCTCTTTTTATTAGCACATTTCGTTCCTGCATGTACTCGCCGTATTCTGCTCTTATCTCTTGCTTGTTTACGCCTTCTGGATGAATGACGATTCTTGTTAGCAGCTCCTTGTCTATGTCGAGATACGGTCTAATCGTTACCCATCGCGTCATTCTGATATCGCTCTTTCAAGTGCTTCTTGTTCCAGATGTCTCCATGTTCGACCGTAGTAAATATCGTAAATCGTACTAACACCAACTTTATACTCCGCTGCTAATTTCCTTACACTAATCCCTTGCGATAATGCGCTTTTTATCTGCATAACTTGGAATTCTTTCAATTTTGATGATCCAACATCTTGACCTTTAGATTGTCGACCTCTTTCAACTTTATCTCTCATATTATCTTTCAGTGTCCCTAGTTCTAAATGCTCAGGATTGATACACAAACGATTATCGCACTTATGGCGAACCATTAAACCTTTTGGTATTTCCTCGAACATTTCTTCAAATACCTTCCGATGAGCAGGAGAAGCCACTCCTTTGTGCCTGACTTGAGGATAACCGTGCGTTCCTGTTCTATGAGAAGTAACTTCAAAACAACCATTTTCATTAATCTCAAAATTAAGCGGTTCATTATATTTTTTCTTTTTAATGTTTGCATCTCCATGCCTGCGCTTCCTGAGATAATGAGCATTACAAAGACCACCGACATAATTAGGATTATCGCAATTATTCATCGTACAAATCCTCAACTCGTTTCCTCCTTTCCCACGAAATCCTTTCTAAATCTTCTTTGTCTCGAAAATAATGAATCCCATATTGTTCTTTGAATACATTTTGCCAATACTTCAATCTCGTTTGGTCTAATTCATTGTGTATCGCATCGTGACACCTTTTACAGAGCAATAATCCGTTCGTGAAAACCCCTCGACCTACACCGCTTCCTTTTGGCTTTACATGGTGACAATGATGCCCTCTGCCTCCACATTCTTGGCAAGTGTGCTGAAAGTGTTCTTTTATTTTCTTTCTTATTGGGTCCGTGAACTTACCTCTGTCGGCTCTCTTTCTCGATTTCCGCTTATGTTTAGGCTTTGCTACGCTTCTGATAGGTTCAAGGTCTAAACGCATTAGCTCACCCCTTCAAAAGTTACTTCTTCACACCAGTGATATTTTCGATTGCCGAAGTATCTCTAATTACCTATTTCATTCTCTCAAGGTATCCTTCTTCTCGTCTCTCGCTTCCTCTCTGATAATCCGCTTCTGCTCAGCTAACCAATCTGCTTTTGTCATTTCGCTTGTCTTTTTCATCACAGCACCACCTTCCTTAAACCGCCATGTATTCTTTTATTTTCTCGGTAATATCGTTGTTAAGGATCTTCCCTACACGAGACTGGCTAACGCCAACAACCTTTCCAATTTCCCCTTGTGTATAACCATTCAATCTTTTTTGTAACACTACTCGCTCTCTTTCGGTCAAACTGTCTATAAACTCACTAACGAAAAGAACACTGACGTCAAATTCTTTCCCGATCGTGTCCTCTAAATTAACATCGCCATCATCACTTGATATCGCCGCCCCTTGCATCGATGCAGGCCGACATTGTCGCAAGTAAACTAGGGATTCCGACACGGTTTTAACACTTTCCTTTAGTTCTTCCGCTAGCTGTTCAGCACTCTTTGATTCCCAATCGTCAGCTTTTGATATTTTCAATCCGCATTCTTTTAATCTTCGAATCGTCTTTGGTCCGATATTCCACTCTCTAAAAGCTTTCTTTATTTCACATTTCATCATTTCGACAGCATATGTCGAAAATTTCACTCCCCTACTCGCATCGAAATTGTTGTAAGCTTTTAATAATCCGATTGACGCATAGCTAAACAAATCATCAAAATCAAAACCGTAAAACCTTGAACTCTTCGCATATTTACTAGCTGTTTTTTTGATTAAACCGATATTTTGTTGCACAGCATCTTCAATTGACACCAGTACACCGCTTCCCAAGTCTTTCATCCTCACTCGCCACCTTTCTTCTTCGCAATGCCCCATGAATATTTTTTCTGCATAAACTTTGTCATTCCGATCCCGTACATACTCGCGATCTCTTTATCAGTACATTTCAATTTCTTAAGCTTTGTATAGTCTCGCTTACTTAATTCTTGACCTCGCTTGTTGTTAGGCGACTTCTTTCTCCTTCTTTCCTTCGATATTTTCGTTAACATTGCCCCGCATCGGTTTAATTCAGCGTAATGTTTGCACCTTGCACAATCCGCTGGGTTCTCGTATGTTTGGAAAGGGCACTGTTCACAGTACGTGTCTTTTATGATGTTAATTTGCTTTATCACATCAATCCTTTTCACCGATACACCCCCAATCACTCGATTGTTCCTTTCATCCCACCAGGGCGTTTCTCGATAGCGCCTTTTCTAAGCTGACATAGCGCAATTACGATTACTTCGTCAGGATCTTCTCTGTTTAAATATTTCGCTATTTTTTCGGGTGAATAGCCTGTATTCCACATGTGGCGGAAAGCTTCAACCTCTTGCTTAGTCCATCGCCAATCGAGATCCTCTAGCGGTATATAATAGTCATCAGCGTAATTATTTAACTGTATAGCCATGAGACTTCCACTTCCTTAGACCAGATAAAGTCTAAATCTACCCACCATGCGACGCTCATACCATCAACCCTTTTGACTCGTACTCCTCAACCGTCATCCCGAGCGCTCTTGCCATCGCTTTTGCTTTTCGATAGTTCGTAGCTCTGTTGTAAATCGGATTCATGTTGCCGATTAATCTCCACCATGTACGTCCTTTGTCATCAAGTTTGTAAGCGGTGCGGTCGTCCTCAAATTCCTGCGGTGTTAAGTTCGAAGTTGCCCAAATCGGTCTATTCGCGCGTTCTCTGCCGTTGATAATTTGGAATATCCAGTCTTTTTCTTCGTTAGTTAGTTTTTGACTACTTAAGAAGTCATCCCAGATGAGCAAGTCTGTTTTGATGCAAGCGTCCATGATTTCATGAAATGACTCGTTATTGTTGAAGTTTTTCGTTGAAGCAAACCGGCTGAGTAAGTCTTTTTCGGTCAGGAAGATAACTGAGTACCCTTTTGCAATCAACTCATTTCCTCCAGCGCTTGTGATATGGCTCTTGCCGTTTCCTGTTTCTCCGAAAATGAAAATGCCCAACTTGCCGCGTTCCTCGAAATTCCTAACGGCGTCTTTTACTTCTTCAACCGCTCTTTCGGTTCCAGGTCTTGCTTTGTAATTTTCAAATGTCATACTTTTTATATCCTCTAGGCTGCTACTGTTCTTTAACGCTCGTTCAATTTTCCGTTTCTTGTAATAAGCTTCTTGGCGACGCTTGTCCTCTGCCATTTCTCGCTCGACACATTCGCAAACGACTGGCGCCCACCACTTGGTATCTTTGAATGGGTGTTTCACTAGCACCTGGTCACGTTCCTTACCGCATTTTTCGCAAAAGATAGGTCGCTTACTTGTAGAGTCGGACGCACCCAAGTCGGTCATCATTTGCTCCATTGCCTCTTCCATGCCTGTCATCCGATTTCACCTCTTTTGGGTAGTTAGGGGTTTGTGATTTCCTTTGCTCAAAATCAAGTATCTTTGCTTGAGCTTGTCCTACCGTTTTGATGTTGCTCTTTTTCCAATCGTTAAGAATGGCTGTAATGTATTTAACACTCAACTTATTTTGCAAAAGAGCTTGTTTCATCGCCTCGATTAAAACCGCTTCCTCCATTCCGTCATGTTCAACAAATCCATAAAGCTGTTGCCACTGAAATGGCGAAATCATTCCGATGTTTTGTTGATAGAATAAGTAGGCATTTGCTTCTTCTTCTTTCTTTAGTTCTTTATTATTTAGTTCTTTATTATTTAGTAGTAGTGGATTTTCCACCGATGGTTTTTCCACCGGTGGTTTTCCCACCTGTGGTTGAACCATTGGTGGTTTTTCCACCGGTGGTGAATCCTCCTGTGGTATTTCATATACAATTGTTTCCCAATAGATTTTTCCGTTCTCATCATTTTTCCTTACTCGCTTGAGATATCCGCGTTCCCCAAGCTCTTTTAAGGCGCTCTTTACTGAATCGACACCATCTTTGGCATGTGTCGCTAGTTCTTCTCTATAGAATCTCCAATTGTCTGGCATTGACAGCATATAAGCTAGTAACCCCTTCGCTTTCCAACTTAGGCGCTCATCTTGCAAAGCTGTTTTATTCATGACCACGAAATTGTTGTCTTTGCTGACTCGATAAATGCCCAACGCTTTCACTCCTTACAAATCGTACATATGTTTCCTGTGTTCATTAGGGATTATTTAGGGTATAATGAGTATAAGATTAATTGAATCGGTGTTAACTTTTAGCCACTGTTGCAGCAGTGGCTATTTTTCATTTCTGCCAAATTAATCACCTTGCCTAATGGATAGTTCTCTATGACTTTAATTGGCGAAAATAGACTTGCTGTCATTTGAAATATTTTCTCTTGTTCATCTGATAATGCAACTGGATAAACAACACCATCTTTCACATACATAAGAATTAATTTATTTTCCATAACTCCTCCTAAATTTGTTCTCGACGTCTTGGTCTAGCTACACCAAACTACCTATGGATAATTCTTTAACAATCGTTGTATAGATTTCTTTTAGCCTCGCATCAGCTTCAATCACATCCAATTTATTCGTTTGATTGATCCTTGTTTTGGACGCTCCTCTTTCTTCTAATCTTTCTTTCATGTTTGCGAGACGGATATTCAAGTTGCATCGCCCGCGTTCTTCGAGGATTTGATAGCTTTCGCTCCTAATCTCTCTAAATTGCCCATTACGTTCGTTCGCTGCCTTATTTAGCAATCTAGTGACCGACTTTCTCCAATCGTCATCACGTTGCAAAAAAGTATCCTTGATTGTAGTCACAGCTGTCTTGACCTCTTGTAACTCTTTTCTTGTCTCCTGTTGCTCAAGTTGAGTTTTAGCCAAACTGTCAAATAAATGCTTGAACATTTGCAACTCCGGGCTAAGTTGAGAAGTATCAATGACCGTTTGCTTTTGGCGATAATAATCATCGACTAACATTTCATAAGCTTCCCACGCTTCGTCTGTGTTCAATGATTTAGCGTGCAACCAAGCTCCTTTTTCTGTCCAAAGGTAAAGTTTGTTTGCCGTTTGAGCGACTACGGAATTTCCGTATTTGTTCTTAAAATCTCTAAGCCCTTCACCTTCTAGCAAAATATAATGCTTGTCCTGTTTATAACGATGTTTGTTAGAACTGAAATTTTCGGAAATACGTCTATTATCCGTACCGTAAGATTCAGCTAATTGATTGGTGGTAAGAACTCTCTGTCCTGAAATTTCAATTATTTTCAACTCGTTCATTCACCCACTCTCCTTATCCGTTATGTTTAATTTGCTATAACCTTTACTTGTCCAGTTTCACGATGAGTAAGATGTAGCTCATCAGACAAGTTCTTAACCACTAGCCACTTATCAGCTGACAGACCTGCGTACGAGATAGCTTCCATTTGTGCGCGAGTAGGCTTCTTGCCACTTTTCATTCAATCACCCTCCTTTTCTAATCAGATATCTCAACAACCATGTTCACCTCGCATAAAGACCGCCATATCAAGCGGTCTCTTTTTCATCGACCACCACAATCAGATCACCAATTGTACAATCAAGAGCCTTACAAAGCCTCACAACCGTATCGAGTCGTATGGCAATTTTTTCGCCACTTAACAGAGCCGAAATGGTCGTGCGTGAAACGCCTGACTTTTCGTGAAGTTCTTTAATTTGACGGATATTATTTTTCGCCATTTGTTCAAGGAGCCTAAACTCGATGTTTTCCATCTACTCACCTCCATCTCAATAAATAAATTATAACACTCTATGTGGTTCTTGTAAACACATTCGTGGTTATTTTTTAAAAAATGTTTACACTATGATTATGTTGGTGTATAATAATTAACATAAACTATACGAGGTGAATATAATGATTGTTAAGAATAATCTAAGGGTATTGATGGCAAAACACAAAATGAATATTAAAGATGTAGCCGAAAAAACCGGTCTTAGCAGAACAACGATTTCTAAGTTATACAACGAACAATCTACAACAATTGCTTTTGAAACAATTTATAAGCTTTGCACACTTTTTGACGTGTCAGTTGACGAACTACTGTATATCGATGAAGAAGGCGAATGAAAAAGCAGTTTGTCGACTGCACTATAAATTACATAATCGAAAGGGGGCGCTCTACTATACATGGTTGGCTCCTTTTTATTTGGGTTGGAAAAGAATGTATGTTCGGTGTTTGGGTAAAAAAGAGAAGGAGAGGTTAATCTCCTTGTGTATCGCTTAATCCTCGTAATGCGACATTAATTGCTAAACCAATCGTTCAATTTTTCATTAGTAATTTTTGGGGCTGGCAACATGTTTTTCGCTTCCATTTCGTTTACTTCTGATTGAGAAATAATAATCGCTTTACACTTTACACATCTCATTTCTCCTAAGAAGTCTTGTGAAAAATGTTCGCTTGTATTACACTTGCAACCTCTTGAGTTTGCTATTTCCCAAACAGCATCAAGGTAATCAATACCCTTAACTCCTATCACAAATACCACCCTTTCTTTATATCGCTTAATGAGTCGACTAATGGTCGGAATACGCAGTAAACTTTCTAACAAAAAATATTAATTTTTATGGTACAATTCTCCTAAAGGAGGGATACTATTGAGGGAAGTTATAGGATCTGTTGTTGCATTTATTGTAGTAGTTTTACTATTTAATCTAATAGGTATAGATCTTCTTAATATTTTTGAATAAAAAAATAACTTGTTCTTTTTTACAGGCTCTGCTCCCAGAAGCTGTTCAGGCTTTCTACCCAGTGAAAATTATAGAAAAGGGAGTGGTGTTTATGAGACAATTACTTTTATCACCAGAAGGAATAAAAATCATCCTCGGAATCTGTATTGTCATGATTGATTGTTTCATTTTACGTAACACCATCACTGGGATGCCTGTAAAAGAGAATATAACTTTCAACGCTTCTTCATAGAGATGTTCATTAAACAAAGGTGATAGGTTCCTCTTCTTCTTCGTCATAAACAGCAATCCAAGGGACTGTTTTTAATTTTTTACCGCATTGCTCACATTCTAATTCTTCGTAGTGATAAATTGATTTTTCACTGTTTATAGCATTCTTTAAATCATAGTCAGCATAATCAAAACCCATTGGATATTCGCACTTCGGACAAGAAAACGTTAATATCGGCATTTCATTTCCTCCTTCGTTTCATGTGTCTTATTGGTAATGGTCATTTTGTTCCTCTTCATCAGCGCAACTTCTACACCAATATTCGCCTAGTGAAACACCGATTTCATAATTATCCTCGTCATGATTTAATTCCTTTTCGCACATTACACAATTAACAGTCAACTTTATCCCTCCTTCGAATTATTCATCAACCTGGTAATTCACCTGTTTCTGCAAACACATGTAGAATTGGAAGCAACTCTTTAACTTGTTCTTGTGTTAAGTGCATTCTAGTAGTGAGAAGCACATCTTTTGGAATGTCATAGGAAACCCAACCTGTACCACCTTCTCTTGTTTTAGAAGCCATTATTTTAGGGTCAGCATCATTTACCCCAAACCAAATTGCATCTTCAGTGGCTAAAGAAGATTTCTGGATACTACACGCAGCACCATATCTATCTTTAAATTCGATATTATCAAAACCTCTGTTCGTATAGTCTTTTTTAATCTCCAAATCGTTTCCTCCTTAGTACGCAGTTTGTGTCTTATTCACACCAGTTTAGAAGAGGAGAGGTTAATCTCCTGGTATATTGCTTAAACGGCCGTACTACGAAGTAACTGTTTTTGGTAAAATATCTATTTCAACAGGCATTTCATACGTCCAGTAAGCAGTAGCATATTCACCTTTAAATGTTTCATTTAAAATTGCTTGAATTTTATCAATTGCACCATGATTCATTACACAATCCCAAGCTCTTTCATCCCAATCTTCATACATATTGTCGTATTCAGACTCAATATATCCTTCAACCATCCCACGAGCATCTGGTATCCATTTTTTTCTTGTGATTGTATACCAAGACGATTCATCGTGTGGCTCTCCTAATTCGATAATTTCACGTTTCAGTTCAGCAACAGTGTAGACTGTACTTGATTCCTCGATTGATACCTCAATATCATCACTTAACTCCGACAATTTTAATTTTTCCATTTGTCCTCTCCCTTTCATAAATTTCTGTACATAATGGGTCTGAAGAGGGTTGCTTTCAGAACCTCTATACTGATACATCTGCTTTAATAGCCGGATGCGGATTGTACAAAATCAAGCTAAAATCATCGAAATCAAAATCATCAATGTTTTTAATATCCGGCTCGAGTCCTAATTGCGGAAGCTCCCTCGGTTCTCTACTAAGCTGCTCCTTCACTTGCTCCACGTGATTTAGATAGATATGAGCATCACCTAATGTATGCACGAACTCCCCGACTTCTAATCCAGTCACTTGAGCAATCATGTGTATCAACGTTGCGTATGAGGCGATATTATAAGGCACACCTAGAAAAAGATCGGCTGAGCGTTGGTAAAGTTGGCATGAAAGCTTACCATCAGCAACGTAGAATTGGAATAACAAGTGGCAAGGTGGTAAAGCCATGTCGTCTAACTCTCCAACGTTCCAAGCTGATACGATGAGGCGTCTACTGTTTGGATTGGTTTTGATTTGTTCAACTACATTTTGCAATTGGTCGATGCCTTTTCGATTGATAATACTACTAGCGCCCCACCAACTACGCCATTGCTTCCCATAGACAGGACCTAACTCTCCATCCTCATCTGCCCACAGCTTCCATGTTTTAAAGCGATACTTTTCAGCGATGACATTCGCATTTGTCTCTCCTGCTATAAAGGCTAATAACTCTCCTAGCACCTTTTCATAGTTCACATACTTAGTAGTCACAAGAGGAAAGCCTTCTTGTAAGTTAAAGCGCATCTGATAACCAAACGTGCTGAGTGTACCTGTACCTGTTCTATCCTCTTTCTTGATTCCGTTTTCTAATACGTGGCGTAATAGGTCGTGGTATTGTTTCATTCTGATTCCTCCAATGCTTGTTTAGCTGTTTCTAGGCAAAACTCGGCATATTCAAATAGATTTTTATCTGGGGAATGTCTTATTTCTAAAAACGCTTTCTCATACCGCTCAACCCTCTTCTGTGCTGTTAGGATCAAGCGCTGCTCATTTAGGCGTAGTAGCTCGTTTTCCTTCTCCAACTCTTCTATTCTTTGTTTCATGTTCATGCGGTTAAAAATACCACCGCTATTCTCGTAATGGCGCTCGTAGTGCATAACTTTCACACGCAACCTCTTATTTTCTTTAACGAGGTACTGACAAGCATCAGCTAGTTCGGCTAACGCTTCATCGTTCCAGTTGTAATCATCATTAGAGGCTTCATCAATTGTTGTTCCATACGTGGATAAACCTTTGCTGTTCTGCTTGTCCAGCTGCTTGGCGATGATGTTCAATACTTCTCTGCTTGTATTAGGTATCATGATTGATTCTCCTTATTGTATTTTTCATCGAGTATGGCTTTTAACTTCTCTTTTTCTGCGGCTGTTAGGTTAGATACGAATTGTTCAAGCATGGGAAGCCTCCTTTTATATAGGGGAGGGATAGACCCTCCTTCATTTGAAATAAGAATTGTGCATTAATTTCTTTTTAATAACTTGCAGTCTTTTTCTCTTACTCTTATAACCTTTGTTTCATCAACTCCACATTGAATGACCGACAACACTTTCTCCATTTGATTATGACTTGTTTCAGTTGGCACACATTTGATAGGAACATCAACCCAAACATTTGATTCCAATGAATTGACGACTTTGTGAATATAAAATTCGTTTTCGGAATGGTAACGGTACATTTCAATTTGGACATAATCACCAAAGTCAATTTTGTTTGTCTTTCTATATCCTGTAAATCCACTCATTTATCTTCACTCCTTCACATGATGATCCTCACTCGCATAAATACTTTATAAGGGGAGGGGTAAGCCCCCCGTGGTTAAACTGGCACTTCCAACCCCCATGATTCCCAACCTGGCGCTCTCTCTCTAGCAAAGAGTTCTATACGTGGTACATCTCCAACTAATTTGACGATTCGCTCTCTCACCTCAGCTGGCTTCGCACTATGCACGCCTCTAGGGGCAAATATAATTTGACTGATCGAGCGGTCGATAATTTGTTGCTTGTTTTTAAAAGCGGGTCCGACAGCTACATAACAAGGTTCTGCGTTTGCTCGGGTGTAGTGACCACCGCCGATGCAGGGCTTTCCTTTGCTGACCAATTTCACCCACAAGAAAGCGGCGGTTTTATACGTAAATCCCCACGCCTCAATCACCTTTTCAACTTCGGATTGATTCGGAAACGTCCCCCATATGAAAAGGATCGAGTCAGGCTTCGCTATGTCTTGTACTGGCAATCTCATAATTTCTTTTGTTGTCATGGTAAGATAGTGGTTTTTCGCTGCGCCCCGTCCACCTTGGCGGTAAGACCAGGGGGGATCCGCTAGGATAACGTTGTATTTTTGATTCGGAAACGGAATAATAAGTATCACTCCTTCGTGAGTCGTACTGCGATATATCAGAATAAACTAAGCTGCTTTGTTTCATAGTTCATAATCAGTAATTCCTCTGATTGAATAACATCATGACCACCAACTACTTGTTTAAAAGCTGCATGTCGCTCAATGTTCCAATCTCCATATATCTCATTAATAATTGGATCTTCGTAATAGCTCACTATCGCCTTTCCTTTTATCGAATTAAGTATTTCGCCTAATTCGTAATGATCTTCTAACGAAAATCCACCAGCATAAAACTTTTCTCGGCCAACATACGGAGGATCAACATAAAACAAAGCTTCTTCTGAATCGTATTTTTCAATGATTGTTCTAAAATCTAGGTTTTCAATCATGACACCTTGCATTCGTTTAGCAAAGTCTTTAATAACTTGGCAAGCATTAACGTAACCCATAGCAGGGTTTTGATTGCACGTTGTACTGTGTCTCCAACCAGTAGTTGGCACTTTCTCAGCATTTCCTTTGCTAATGGCCGATCGATTAAGGTAGAAAAAAACGGACTGCTTGCTCAAATGGATCTCGAGGCATTTCCTCTTTCCGGTACCGGTCGTAAAGTTCCCGACTGTACGGAAGTTCAGCGCAGCGTTCAATCAATTTTTCTGTATTTTCAATAGATTGCATGATGAAATTAACTAGAATCCCATCAATATAGTTATATACTTCATGGTTAACACGGGTTTTTTGAGAAATCACATGAGCAGCACCGCCGAATGGCTCAATATATACTTTGTGGCTAGGCATTTTGCTGATGATGTGTTCAGCTTGCTTGCTCTTGCCACCAAACCAAATCAAAGGCGATCTTACCTTCATATATCAACCCTCCTTATATAAAGTGGGAAAGGACGAAGAATGTTAGAGCGACAACCGCTCCAAACAATAAATTTTCTAATAGTCTCCTTCCCTTAAACTCTTTCATGAAGCTTGTTTTAAATGATTTCCACGCACTCACTTAGCTAACTCCTTTTATTCAATAGTTAACGTAATTAAAATAAAGCGAATACACCAGTAGACCGAGAAATAGGGTGAAGCCTATACTGAGGCCTATCCAGTTTTCTTTAGTCATAGACGACACCTGAAATTAATGATAAAGTGAACATATAATCACACTCCTTGTGGTTAGAGAGGGGCGGCCGGGTAAGCTATGCCCCTCAATCTGATTCTTTTTCTGCTTTTTCAATCCACGCTTTTAACGTTCCGATGTGATTGTGTGCCATACCCTCAGGCAATTTCTCGATATCAGTAATCCCAAGGACTTTATAAACCGCTGCTTCTGTTTGATTCCTTAATTTCGCAAACTGCAATGCTAATGTTTTCAACTCGCCAATTTGTTCAGGGGTTATTAATTTTGGGGGCTTGTAATTTTCTACTTTTTGTTGAAATGCGTCAGGATCATCTTTGTCAGTCGCAATGTTAAATTGCTTAAGTAAGAAATATTTCTCTCCATATGTGAGTGCCTTACCTACTCCCTTTTCTCCTGCTATATCCACACCTTGTGCATAGAATGGAATGACGATTGTCTCCTCAGGATTTTCTGCATTTATCCATGTAAATTCCAAATTCAATTCAGTAAAATAAGTTGTTGTTTTTTTGTTGTTATCGTACTTATCCTTGTTTTCAACCGTTTCTGTAAGCACGTTCTTATCAATAACTTTAGTTATAAGCACAAGACCCAGTTCGTCTAATTTTTCTCTAACAGCACTCAGAACTTGGCTAGAACCTGTGTAGTTGTACTGGTGACCTTGACTAGCCTTTTTTAAGTAAGGAACGGATTTCCTAACTTCCAGAAGTTTTTGATAGATATTCATGTTCAGTCCTCCAATACTAATGAGAATTTGTCGTCTCTTTCGACTACTGTTACTCCAGGTATCACTTCGCCATTTTCATCAATTAACTTGTCGCCCAATACAGAACACCTCTTTTTGATTTCTGCCCAATCGGCACTTTCTGTCACCTTGATAAATCCGTTTGCTTTGGCATAGTTCAGTAACTCGTTTTCATCCTTTCGGAATTCTGGTTGTTGCTTAACTAATTTAATTTGACCGTATGGCAACTTAATCGTTTTCTTGGGTTTTTTACCGCTATTCATTTGTCTCTTTACCTCTTCACGCATGTAAAACTCTAGGCGATGAGTATAGAACTGTTCACGTTCGACAAACTCTTTCTTAGCTTCTTCTGCCCACGTTTTGATCTTTTCGATTTTTTTAAGAAATGGTTCAATTTGCTTTTGGGCAATTTCATCAATCTGCGCCTGTTGTTCCTTGAAATAACCAACGCGTCTTTGCGCTTCTGCTGCTGATTCAAGATCCATTACCTCGAATACTTCTTGTTGTTGTTCCTCTTGATAAAATCCCTCCATAACATCCTCTAACCCCTGCCTTATTTCTTTCGTGCGTTCAGACATTAGATAACCTCCTCGCTCAATGTGATATAATCAGGTTCATTCATACGGCATAGCTTTTCTTGATAACACTCTTCAGAACAATAAAAAGCATCGTTATAAGGAATTACTTCGTCCCCCTCATGCAACGCTGTGTTACAAAAACCACACTTACAAAGCTCTTTACTATATTCAATTGGTGATTCCAACTTCCAGTTATCGTAATTAGGTAATGTTTGCATCACGCTTCCTCCTTTAAATGCGAGAAGTATTTATCCATATCCTCTTCAGTTGCCAGTTCGATAAACTCAACGCCGTTTGAGTAACCGACTATTCGCTTGAGACCCTCATCCTTGTAATCTTTGTCGATTTCGACCTCAATTCCCAAATTATTAATAGCGCCGAAATTCATTTGTACTGAAATGCCGGTTGCGCCGATGAACATTGAGATAGCACCTAACCCCCTTACCTCCTGTTCGAGTGCGACTAGTTTTTTGGCGATATGCATGTTAGGCCTCCTTTTTCTTTTCTTGCTCTTGAAGAGCTTGTTTAATGATTTGTGAAATGGCCGATTTTAAGTTTCGGTCGAAATGTGGTCCTTTCTCTATTCGGACGTTCATAATTACCTCCTAGCAGGATTTCATAAAAACTAGTAGAATGTTATTTGTGATTACGAACAATCTGTTTGTCCTTTTAAATCACAATCATTTTCAAAAAAAAGAATCCAATTGAATCCAAGGACATTTGCTATTGATTTTGCAGTTTGTACTCTAACTGGATAACCATTTTCGGCTTTGGTGTAAGTCGAACGTTCAATCTTAGCCATTTCAGCTACAGCTTCTTGAGTCAACCCAATTTCATTCCTTAATGTAACTAACCAACTTCTTTTAACGAGTCCCATAATTATCACCTCCAAAGCTCGTTATTGTTATTTATAATCACATTATACAGTTATTTTAAATCACAGTCAAGAAGTTTTTGTTATTTAAAATAACATTTTATTTCATTGTGATGAAAAATCACTTATAATTTAATTAAATCATTACGAATCGGGTGGAAAATTAATGGAGTTTAAAGATCGCTTAAAATTATGTAGAAATAAAAAGAAAATCACCCAAGAGAAGTTAGCAGAAAGACTTGGAATTAAACGGTCTACATATGCAAAATACGAGACTGGTGAAAATGTACCAGATATTATAATGTTAAATAAATTCGCTGATTTCTTTGAGGTATCAACAGATTTCTTATTAGGTAGAACAGATCAGGAAACTCCTGTTAGTTATGCAGCAAAAGACGGATTTTCTAAACGGACAAGATCAGAAGATGATACAGCGAGATTAAAACAAAAATTCGCGGAGTTTTTAGAATGGCAAAAAGAAGTAGAAGATCAAGAGAATGGTTAATCGCCATTTTTGGTCTTTTTCTTTTTCTTTACAAACAGAACGTACATTCGTATAATTAGGACAAATGTACTTGGTGGTGATAACTTGAGGTTTGCTAATCTGAGAGAAGAAAAAATTGCGAAAAAGTATAAAGAACTAGGTATTCAAAACCCCCATGATTTAACAATTGAGAATTTATCATCGTTATTTAAAATCAAAGTGAACTATTATGAATATGAAACAGACTGCCTGTATAACGATAAATGTGCAATGATGTATATAAACAATCAACAGTCAAAAGAAGACATTCGTAAGGATTTCTTTCACGAAATGGCTCACTACTTTGTTCACTGTGGGGATCAGCGGGATATGCCTCTTGAGTTCGAACGGCTACAAGAACGTCAAGCTCACTGGACCTCGTTATATTTATCGATGCCTAGGTACATCTTTGAACCTATTATGAATGAAGTAAAATCATTAATAGAGTTGAGAGAAATTTTTGCATTACCTGACAGCATGATAAAAGAACGAGTACGGATGATCCGTCAACAAAACCAAACGGAAATGCAATATATGAGGATAAAGAAGAGTGAAGAGTCACGGATTAATCGTTCTCTTAACAAAGGGAAAGTTTATAAATCAACATTGGCTATTTTAAACCAACTTAAAAATCAGGTAGGCGAGGAGAAATTAAGTAATGACGTTAAAAGTTTACTTTGATGACACGGACGGAGAATTACATCCTAAGTGGGTGTTGTTACCTCGAAGAGATTTCTATAGAGTATAATTAAGGTGTAGCTACCAAGCTACACCTTTTAAATATGTATCTTAGCTATTGACATTAGAATATCATTTTCTATACAGCGCGCTGCATATGTGGCGAGCTTCGTTCCTTTACCCTCGGAATAGCTCTCAATTGCTTTTATCAGTCCAATCGTTCCGATAGAGATTAAATCCTCCGTATCTTCCCGGGTGTTCTCAAATTTCTTAACGATGTGTGCAACAAGCCTCAAGTTATGTTCAATTAACCGATTCCGTGCTTCTTCATCGCCTTCTTGCATACGCTTTAGATAAAGACGCTCTTCATCTTTCTTCAACGGTTGGGGAAACGCGTTGTTTTTTACATAAGACACGAAAACGATGATTTCTTTCACAAAATAAGAAATCGCCGCAATAATACCTGACACGATCTCACCCCCTCTTCCTTTTATATCTATGTCGAATTGGGCTTGGGCGTGTCTGTACTATTTGAAAAAATTTCATACCATTTCATTTCATTGGCTTCCTTTTAGACCTAAAATCTTACAGTTGGAAGTGAGGTCACCTTTGCAGTTAACAGACTGTGCTTCCTCAAAAGCTAGATGGAGATATCGAGTAGGGGATCGAAGCGTGAAAGTCAGCTCTTCATACTTATTTCAAGCCTGTACCGACTACAGACAGAAAAATTAAGGCCAAGTAGACTACAGACAATACATTTGAGGAGAATCTACGATGACTAAAAGAAAACGTCAAACTTTCACTGATGAGTTTAAACAACAGATTGTGCAGCTGTACCAAAGTGGTAAACCAAGAAAAGAAATCATTCGTGAGTATGACCTGACTCCTTCTTCCTTAGATAAGTGGGTGAATCAAAGTCAGAACTCCGGTTCGTTTAAGGAAAAAGAGAATCTAACGGCTGAACAGAAGAAACTGATTGAACTCCGAAAACAAAATAAGCAACTAGAAATGGAGAATGATATTTTAAAGCAAGCGCGCTGATACTAGAACGAAAGTAAATGTGATCAAGAATAATCAACACAAATACTCAATATCAGCAATGTGCAAAGTTCTACAATGACCGAGAAGCACCTATTATTATGAAGCAAAAGAACGTCCTTCTGAGGATATATCATGTCCGATATTACCTGAGATTTTTCATGCAAAATCGTCAAAACTATGAGACTCGTAAGATAAAACACGAGTTAAAGAAGCTTGGAAAGATCGTTTCTAGACAAATAACAATTCAGTTTTTAATAATTTCTATTGATTCAATAGCAGCTGTTGTAACGTAAGGCATTTTCGATAAAACGTGTTCTTCAACTATAGAGATGTGAAATTTGTTGTCCGGTAAAGACACTGAATGAACATGTTCTTCATTGTCAAATTTAATAGTATAATCCATTCCATTAGATGTGGAAAATTCCATAATCCCTCCAGGCGAATTCTTAAAAGATGTCATTTCTGTTAGTTTGATTGTCGAAAACGAATGATCCATAGTAAGTAATTCTCCTAAATGATATAAATCTTCACGGTACTCAGAAATTAGTATTTGATCTCCTGATGTTGTATGAATTAATACCATCATTCCTTGAATATTTTCCTTCTCAATATAATACTCTAATGCTTCTTCCTTTGATGAAAATGATTCCGCTTCTTTTGCATTGCTGCAAGCTATCAATGTCATGAATGCAGCAATGATACATAATAAAATTCCTTTTTTATACATTGTTTTCCCCTCCTGCATCAAGTCTAACGCTTCTTTACTTTCTCCAAAACTCTTCTAAAAGCACACGTGACATACTTTGCTTCATCTTAGCTTTATCTATCTTCCGTTTAAATCCAAGAGAGATATACTGAAATCCTCGATCACTATGTAAAAGAGAATGTGCTTCTGGAGAAATAGCTAAGGCTTCGTCAAGTGTATCAAACACAAGCTAATTATTGTTAGAGGTCCCAATACGTAGCTAACAATTGAGCCATCATATAGGTCAAGAATGGCACTCAGGTAGGCCTTTTGTGATGAGCCATATTTATGTAGATTGTTAAGCTAAAACTGAGCCACCATCGCAATTGAAAAGCGATCCGCTTCGCAACAATTACTTGAGCCATTTGATATTAGATTTTTTCATAAACTTTTGTTGATTGTTTATGGGTGAAGGTACGGTTAGAAACTATATTAGTGTGATTTATGCAAAAATCGGTATTAATGACCGTAGCAAAACCGTCTTGTTTTTCCGTCAACACGGTGTAGATAAACCGTAAAGCTCATCTTCCCCTGTTATCATTTAGATTTAAAACCTAAGTAAAAGTCTGAACAGGCTCTACACTGTTCAGACTCTTTCTTTCTGAAAAATTAAAGTGAGGGAAATCTTTTTTGCAGTTTGCTGAGTAAGGAATTGAGAGGGAGCTTCATTGTCATCATTCCAACTAATATACCTATAAGTGCCCCGGCCATACTATCGAGCGGGTAATGAACCCCGACATATAAACGTGAATAGGCAAATAATATAGCTAAAAGAGGCAACCAATATTTTGTTTTTGGGAAGAAATAGACAAGTATATACATAGCGGCAAATGAGGTGACTGCATGCCCCGAAGGAAATGAACTTGAAAGAGGCAAATCAACCAATTGACGCACACCTTCCTCTACTTGAGGAGGACGAGGTCGTCCAACAATTGCATTTAATACCTCATCGACTAACAGGGCTAGGCTAACCCCGACAAACAATGTCACACTCGAAAGAGCACCGCCAATTTTCTTTCTAACGAAAAATAACCCTAGTGCCATAACAAACCAAAAAATTGCCAAGTTACTAATCGTTGTCAAAAAAAGCATCACTGAATCTAAAAAACTCGTATGTAGCTTTTGATTAATCCAATGAAATAAACTCCGATCAACCTCTACAATAAATTCTAGCATCAATTAATCCTTTCATCCCTGCGCTGTTCATCTCGAATTTTTATATCACACCTGCAATTTGCCTTTGATCGTCGTTACAGCTTGTCCGAGCAGAAAACAACGATCTCCCTCCACACGCACGTGCAATTTCCCTAGACGTGGTGAAATTTGTTCAACATAAAAGCTTGATTTTCCTAGCTTCGCTTCCCAATAAGGCCCCAAACAACAGTGAGCAGAGCCTGTCACCGGGTCCTCATCAATCCCCACTCCAGGAAAAAAACAGCGGGAAACAAAATCAACGCCGTCCCGTTCACTTTTACTCGTGACAATCGTTCCCCTTGTAACAAGCTCTTTTAACACGTGCATGTTTGGCTTGAGGTGTTTCACTTGCTCTTCTGTCTCAACTTCAACGATATAATCCAATCGATTTTTTCCGACCGCCTTGATTGGCACATCAAAAGCCTCTTTAATGATCGTCGGTAGCTCACAGGACGCTGGCGGCTCGCTTGGAAAATCAAGCTCGATCCAGCCATCCTTCTGTTTCGCTACTAATTGTCCGCTTTTAGTCGCAAAGGTGATTGCCTCGTCTGCAGGAATGTAGCCCTCCTGCCAAAGAACATGAGCACTCGCTAATGTAGCATGACCACAAAGATCGACTTCTACCTCTGGTGTAAACCAGCGCAAAAGAAATTCATCTCCTGACCGTCTTAGAAAAGCCGTTTCAGATAGATTCATTTCTTTTGCAACCTGCTGCATCCATTTGTGATCTACATCTTTTTCAACCATGCAAACAGCTGCTGGATTTCCAGAAAACGGTTTGTCTGTAAAAGCATCAACGGTATAGATATTCATTACGTGTCCTCCTCTAATCCCATGGGCGATTATCATTTAACTGCTTCAATTTTTGCTTACAATTATTTTGGATAGGGGTTAAATCCCACATTATCTATTTATTCTTGTTTAGATTGGGAGAGTCGATTTATTAAATAATCCATCAGTCGGTAATAGAGATACATCATCCCGCATACGAGACTTGCGTAGACGAGGGCGATACCTAGCTTGGGTAATAAGGGGCCTTCCATCCCCATAATCACACCGATGACGCCAAAAATCACGGTAAACCCGGTAAAAATTTTCATAAACAGTGCGCCATATTGATTCCAAGAGTCAACCATAATGTCCAGTATCACTCCTTTTTTGGTGTATGAAAAAGCGACAGAGTTTCTGTTCAAGCTGAGAAACAATAAAGCACTTCCACTCGCATCACCTTTGTTAAATGAATAATTACCTTACAATGTTGGTTCCACTTGAGAAAATGAATGAAGTTACACTTTATTTTATCATGGACTTCCTTTAGGATTGTAAAAGAAATAACAGACTCGAAAGAACCTGTCATTTTAAAAAGCTGAGATTTATTTTTCGTCTCCAAGCCGCTCAATGATTTTGGCTAGTAAAAGTGTTCTCTCCGTCAATGAAGGGATTTCAAGGTATTCTTTTTCACTATGGGCATTGCCACCGATAGGACCTAATCCATCAATGGTTGCCACACCCATTGCAGCGGTAAATGACGCATCTGACCCGCCACCTGTTGCTGTATCCTTTAAATCAAGCCCCATTTCACGGCCAACCTCTTGAACAATCTGAAGGAGCTCTTCAATTTGCTGATCCTTTTTCATTGGTGGTCGTTTCATATGACCGTGAAGCTCGATTTTCGTTCCTTTTACATCGGATGTTGCACAGACTTCTTCGATCTTTTGTTCTACTGCAACTGCTTGTTCAGACGTGGAGACGCGCACATCGATGTAACCGACAGCTCTTGGAGAAATCGTGTTAACGGCATCCCCACCTTCAATCTTCCCAACATTGATGGAAATGCCTTGATCGAGATCATTTAATCGATGGAGCTTTACAATTTTATACGCCAATTCTTCAATCGCACTTCTGCCTTTTTCCGGTTCAATTCCTGAATGTGCAGCCTGCCCTTTTACAACAAGGGTGAAGCGTCCGTTCCCTCTGCGTTCTGTGACAAGAGAGCCATCCTTTCGCGCCGGCTCCATCACAAGAGCATAACGCTTCCCTTTCGCTGCTTGCTCAATTAATGCTTTTGACGTTGGAGAGCCGATCTCTTCATCACTAGTAATTAAGATTTCAACGTTACGGTATTGCTCACTCCCTGCCTTTTTCAACGCGGTGAAGGCATAAAGAACAGAGACAAGGCTTGCTTTCATATCTATCACACCAGGTCCATAAGCCCGCTCTCCTACAATCGAAAATGGACGTTTTTTGGCAGTACCTTCTTTAAACACGGTATCCATGTGAGCGACAATTAATATCGTAGACTTTGTGCCTTGTCCACAACGAATGCGAAGATGATCACCGAACGTTTCTTGCTTAATTCGTTCAACAGAAAAACCGAGTTCGTTAAATTTTTCTGCTAAAAGGTTTCCAACTTTATCTACCCCTTCTTTGTAATTGGAACCACTATCCACATTGACGAGTTTTTCTAGCAGCGCTAACATGTCCTTTTTATACATTTTCACGTCCATCATTCTCGTTCCCCTTACTAATCAAAACTCATGATGTTCCTTTTGTTATACCATATGCAAGGCGTTACGTGTTAGCGATTTTTTAAACAGCAGTCTCTCCCCATTTTCATTCCCAATTGATCATCGTTTTGGCACAAACTTTCCATTTAAATTCATCATTATTTTCTAAACCTAAAAGAGAATACAAAAAAAGAGAACACCAAAGCTATAGCATTTAGCATCCTCTTTTATTTTTTCTTTATCACTCACCAAAGGTCCACTCAGCAAGTGAGCCTATGGAGTAAGTGGGCTTCTCTACAACTTTAAGCAATTGCTCCTTCGTTGTAACACCTGTATGAACGAGCAATGAATCGATTCCTGCTCGTATACCAGCTAATATATCGGTATCATAATTGTCACCAACCATGAGCGTTTCTTCCTTTGTTGTTCCTAAAACCTCTAATGCTTGTTCAACGATAATTGGTTCTGGCTTACCAATAAAAATTGGCTCAACACCCGTTGAAACTGAAACAACAGATACAAGCGATCCGTTCCCTGGAACCAAGCCCCTTTCTGTTGGTAGTGCCGCATCTCCGTTTGTCGCAATAAAGGCTGCTCCGTTTCGAACATTTAAAGCTGCACCTGTCAGCTTTTCATACGTAATGGAACGGTCTAATCCCATCACGACATAGTCCGCATCTTTATCAACAAGTTCAAATCCTTTTGATTCTAAAGCTGAACGAAGGCCTTCCTCACCAACGACATAAATGCGCGCATTTGGTTTTCTTTCAAAAATATAATTAGCTGTTGCCATACTCGTTGTAAAGATATGGTCCACAGTTGCAGGCACGTCCATCCCGACCAAGATTTCCGCTACTTTTTTCGGTGGTTTCGTTGAATTGTTTGTGACAAACAAATAAGGCAGCTTCCGTCGTTCTAGTTCATTCACAAAGGCAATCGCTTCTGGAATGCTTTCAGATCCGCGGTAAATTGTTCCATCTAGATCAATTAAAAATCCTCGATATGTCTTCATTTTTCCCCTCCTGACACGATACTCTCACAAACACTAAAGAGCATTCTTACATTGGTTGTCCGCCTATTATCGTAATCGTTTTACACACATGTGTAAATGGAAAACCGCAAAGCCTGTTGAATAAACTGCTTTGCGGTCACTTTATGCATATGCCTATTCAAGGTTGGCGTGCTTGCCATACATCTTGACGCCGTCTTGCTCTTGCTTTTCCATCAATTTCAAAACGATCGCATCATAGATGAGCAAAAGGCTTTGCTCGAATAAGGAGCCCATTGGCTGAATCGTTTTATAGGCCCCATTGGTTTCCGATTTTGCCTGTGCGGGTATTTTTACGGTGATGTCGGAAAGCTTTCCAATCGTTGATTCAGGGTGAATCGTTACAGCTGCCACTTTTCCACCGATGCTCTGTGCTTTCTCAGCTAAGGAGACGAGGCTTTTCGTTTCCCCTGAGCCTGAACCGAGGATCAAAAGATCCTCTTTTTCATAGCCAGGAGTCACCGTTTCGCCAATCACATAGGCGTCTTGTCCCATGTGCATCATCCGCATCGCAAAAGCTTTCGCCATAAAGCCAGAGCGCCCGGCTCCAGCGACGAAAATTTTCTTGGCAGAAAGGATCGCATCGACGAGCTGCTCCACTTCGTCATTGAGGAGCAGGTCAGCAGTCCGCTTTAACTCAGCAATGATTTCCGCTAGATAATCTGTCGTTTGCATGCTCATTACCCTCGTTGGATCCATTTTTGCATTTCTGCAGCCGCCGCTTTTTTATCCTCTTGACCTGTGATTCCACCACCAACGATGACAAGATCTGGTTGTGCTTTAATCACTTCTGGCAACGTTTCTAATTTAATTCCACCAGCGATCGCTGTTTTTGCATTTTTAACAACACTTTTAATCGTTTGAAGGTCTTCAAACGAGTTTTGACCAACTGCTTGAAGGTCATAGCCTGTGTGGACACAAATGTAGTCAACACCAAACTCGTCCAGCTCTTTGGCACGTGTAGCAATGTCTTTGACTGCGATCATATCAACAAGAATTTGCTTGCCTTGTTTTTTCGCTTCTTCAACAGCACCTTTGATCGACTGATCCTCCGCTGCGCCAAGAATCGTGATAATGTCAGCACCAGCCGCAGAGGCTTGGCT
>NZ_ANNK01000121.1 GCF_000334155.1 Halalkalibacterium ligniniphilum
GTTGGATCCATTTTTGCATTTCTGCAGCCGCCGCTTTTTTATCCTCTTGACCTGTGATTCCACCACCAACGATGACAAGATCTGGTTGTGCTTTAATCACTTCTGGCAACGTTTCTAATTTAATTCCACCAGCGATCGCTGTTTTTGCATTTTTAACAACACTTTTAATCGTTTGAAGGTCTTCAAACGAGTTTTGACCAACTGCTTGAAGGTCATAGCCTGTGTGGACACAAATGTAGTCAACACCAAACTCGTCCAGCTCTTTGGCACGTGTAGCAATGTCTTTGACTGCGATCATATCAACAAGAATTTGCTTGCCTTGTTTTTTCGCTTCTTCAACAGCACCTTTGATCGACTGATCCTCCGCTGCGCCAAGAATCGTGATAATGTCAGCACCAGCCGCAGAGGCTTGGCTTACTTCATAGGCAGCTGCGTCCATGATTTTAAGGTCCGCTAACACCGTTAAATTAGGGAAGGCTGCTTTCACTTCCTTCACCGCTTTCAGTCCTTCATTGATAATCACAGGTGTACCGATTTCCACCACATCAATGTGCTCTTCTACTTCTTTTACTAATTCGATCGCTCCTGGAATGTCTACTAGATCTAACGCTAATTGAAGTTTCATGCATTCTTCACTCCCATTTAAGTTATATTTCTTAATTGATTGGCCAGAGTCGAACAATGGTATTATGTTGAACCCGGAGAAATCTCATTCAAGATTTCAATTGAAATATTAACCGTTCCATTGATGCCTACAGCCATTTCGTAAAATGAGCAGTGCCAATCTTATCCTACTTTTTTATATGACGGTAGTTCATTAAACGATCAACCGAACTCCCAATACCGTTGTCTTAATATAAGTATATTGCCTACAATAACATTTTAAAAGTACACACTTTTATATCATATAGTATCAAAAAGTATACTATTAATGGTGATTGACAGAATGTAAAGGTAGTGCGACTATTATGTAAAATGTTTTTTATTTAAATTCTTTCACAGCAGTAATGTAGAAGGTGGGTTAAGATTCAAGTTTTTCTTCTCAATTTTCCCCTCTGAGAAACCCCATGTTATCAACCTTTTTGTTAAAAAATGATGATTAAATGTTGACATACATCTTATTACTCAATAAGCTACATACTAAGCGTGAACTGATTAACAACAAAGTGAGGTTCTTTAAGACATGACATCGAATCAACCTAAATCGATTATCGTCATCTTTGGTGCAACAGGTGATTTAGCAAAGCGTAAGCTCTTTCCTTCCATTTATCGTTTGTACCGTGATGGCAGACTTTCAGAAGATTTTGCCGTTGTGGGCGTTGCAAGAAGACCATTATCAAATGACGAATTTCGTGAAAATGTGAAGCAATCCGTTCACCATTTTCAAAACGAAAGTGAAAAGCAAGAAACTTTTGCTTCTCATTTTTATTATCAACCTTTTGACGTAACAGATTTAACGTCTTATCAAGAGCTAAAAAGCTTGTTAAGCTCATTAGATGACAGCTACAATACTGAAGGAAATCGAATTTTTTATTTAGCGATGGCTCCCGATTTTTTTGGCACAATCGCTGCCAATCTAAAATCAGAAGAACTAACAGCAACAGGCGGCTCTATTCGTTTAGTCATTGAAAAGCCATTTGGACATGATTATGAATCGGCAAAAGCATTAAACGATCAAATCCGCCACGCATTTACGGAGGACCAAATTTATCGAATTGATCATTACTTAGGTAAAGAGATGGTTCAGAATATTGAGGTCATTCGCTTTGCCAATGCTATTTTTGAGCATTTGTGGAATAACCGGTATATTGCAAATATCCAAATTACCTCAAGTGAAACGTTAGGTGTAGAGGATCGTGGACGTTATTACGAATCTTCAGGAGCCCTTCGTGACATGGTTCAAAATCACATGCTGCAAATGGTTGCGCTTCTTGCTATGGAGCCCCCGATTAAATTAACAACCGATGAAATTCGCAGTGAAAAGGTAAAGGTGCTCCGTGCCCTAAAACCCCTTACTGAAGACGAAGTGGATGATTATTTTGTCCGTGGCCAGTATGGTCGTGGTCTCATCGACGGGAATGAAGTCATTGGCTACCGTGAAGAGGACTCCGTTGACCCAGAATCAAATACGGAAACGTTTGTTTCAGGGAAGCTTATGTTTGAAAACTTCAGATGGGCTGGCGTTCCTTTCTACATTCGTACAGGGAAGCGAATGAAGGAAAAATCGACTGAAATTGTCGTTCAATTTAAGGATCTGCCAATGAATTTATATTTTGATAATGAGGATCATACCCATCCAAACTTACTCGTCATCCATATCCAACCAGATGAAGGGGTCACGCTACACTTGAACGCACGGAAAAGTGGAAATGGAACGACATCCCGTCCGATTCAGCTAAATTATTGCAACAATTGTGAAGATAAAATGAATACACCTGAAGCCTACGAGGTTCTTCTCTACGATTGCATGCGTGGTGATTCAACAAACTTCACCCATTGGGACGAGGTTGCTCTTTCTTGGAAATTTGTTGATACGATCTCAAAGGCTTGGGAAAAGAATAAAACAGAAAACTTCCCTAATTATGAGTCCGGTTCAATGGGGCCAAAGGAATCTGATGAGTTGTTAGAAAAAGATGGGTTCCACTGGTGGCCAATTAGTATTACTCGCTAGTTTAGAGGGGGAAACAATAATGAAAATGTATGATATTACAGCACCTATTTTTGAAGGAATGCCTGTATACAAAAACAAACCAGAAAAACAACCGAAAATTAACAAGATAACAAATGCTCATGTAACAGAATCTCGCCTTGAGTTAGATGCCCACACAGGTACGCATATTGATGCCCCGTTACATATGATTAATGAAGGGGATACCTTCGAAACCATTTCTCTTGAAAAATTAGTCGGATCTGCTAAAGTGTTTGATTTAACAGATGTAGAAGACGGAATTACAAAAAGCGACTTAGAAGGCCTTGACATTCAAGAAAATGATTTTGTTTTATTTAAAACGAAAAATTCATTTGATGACGAATTTAACTTTGAATTCATCTTCTTAAAAAAAGATGGTGCCAATTTTTTAGCAGAACGTAAGATTAGAGGGGTAGGGATTGATGCTCTTGGCGTTGAGCGTAGCCAACCAAATCATCCTACTCATAAAGCGCTATTCGGTGCAGATATTATCGTGATTGAAGGCTTACGCTTAAAAGAAGTCGAGCCTGGCAGCTATTTTATGGTAGCTGCACCGATTAAGCTCGTTGGAACTGATGCGTCTCCTGCACGTGTTCTTCTCTTCGATCGTGCACCCATGGAAGTTTAAAATCATAACGAAAAGCCCTGTTCGGATAAACAGGGCTTTTCGCATTTACAATTTTATTTTTGAAGCCATTCTGTGTGGAAAATGCCTTCCTTATCAATTCTTTCATAGGTGTGTGCACCAAAATAGTCACGTTGTGCTTGAAGAAGATTTGCTGGTAGTGTTTCCGTGCGGTAGCTGTCATAGTAAGACAGAGCACTTGAGAAAGAAGGTACCGGAATACCATTCTTAATGGCTACCGTTAGCACTTCACGCAATGCTGATTGATAGCTTTCAACAATCTCCTTGAAGTAAGGATCAAGCAACAAGTTCGCTAATTGAGGCTCGCGATCATAGGCATCCTTAATTTTTTGTAGGAATTGGGCACGAATGATACAACCGCCTCGGAAGATCATCGCAATATCACCGTAGCGAAGGTTCCAATCATACTCCTCTGAAGCTGCACGCATTTGTGCAAAACCTTGAGCGTATGAGCAAATTTTACTCATATATAACGCTTTACGAACCGCTTCAATTAATTCCTGCTTGTCTCCGTCGAATGAGACAGCTTCAGCTGGACCTTTTAACAGCTTGCTTGCTTTCACACGCTCTTCTTTCATCGCAGAAATAAAGCGCGCAAAGACAGACTCAGTAATAATCGGAAGTGGAACGCCTAAATCTAATGCACTTTGGCTTGTCCATTTCCCTGTTCCTTTTTGACCAGCTGTATCTAAAATGACGTCAACAAGAGGCTTTCCTGTATCTTCATCCATCTTAGTGAAGATATCGGCCGTAATTTCAATTAAGTAGCTATCCAATTCGCCCTTGTTCCATTCTGCGAACACTTCATGAAGCTCTTGCGCTTCTAGGCCAAGAACGTTTTTTAAAATGAAATACGCCTCAGAAATTAATTGCATATCCCCGTATTCAATGCCGTTATGGACCATTTTTACGTAGTGGCCAGCACCGTTTGGACCAATGTATGTGCTACAAGGATCTCCATCTACCTTTGCAGAGATCGCCTCAAAAATCGGCTTCACAAGCTCATACGCTTCCTTTTGTCCACCTGGCATGATGGAAGGCCCTTTTAAAGCTCCTTCCTCTCCACCTGAAACACCTGTTCCAATGAAGTGGATACCAAGCTCTTCTAATTCTTTATTACGTCGAATCGTATCTTCAAAAAATGTATTTCCACCATCGATAAGAATATCGCCTTTTTCAAGATAAGGCTTTAACGAATCAATCGTTGCATCCGTAGGTGAACCTGCTTTTACCATTAATAGAATTTTACGCGGCTTTTCTAAAGAGTTTACAAACTCTTCTACAGAAGACGCCCCCACGAAGTTCTTACCCTGGGCTTCTGTTTTCAAAAATTCCTCCGTTTTCTCAAATGAGCGGTTATAAACTGCTACAGAGTACCCGCGGCTTTCAATATTTAACGCAAGGTTTTTCCCCATAACTGCTAAACCAATCACACCGATTTGCTGTTTTGCCATAATCAATTGCTCCTTCTCATTTCTAGTCTTGCAAAATCAATCCATTAAAGTATACCAATGATCCCACCTATCGATAAATAAAAAGTTTCAAAATTATTTTGCTAACCGTTTTTCCAGCTCATTTTTTTCATTTTCAAAGCCAGGTTTGCCGAGAAGAGCAAACATATTTTTCTTATAAGCTTCCACGCCTGGTTGATCAAAGGGATTGACACCAAGTAAATATCCACTCATGGCACAAGCCTTTTCAAAAAAATAGACCATCTCACCGTACGTGTATTCATTCATTCTGTCGAGTTCGATAATTAGGTTTGGTACGTCTCCATCCACATGGGCCAACAATGTTCCTTGAAACGCTTTTTTGTTGACTTCATCCATCGTTTTTCCAGCTAAAAAGTTTAATCCATCAATGTTCTCTGGATCTTCTTCAATCGTTACTTCAATCCGCGGCTTCTTCACTTGAAGGACGGTTTCAAATAAATTCCGACGACCTTCCTGAACATATTGCCCCATGGAATGCAAATCAGTAGAAAAATCAACAGAAGCAGGAAAAAGACCTTTCTGATCCTTACCTTCACTTTCTCCAAATAACTGCTTCCACCATTCAGACACATAATGAAGGGATGGCTCATAGTTCACTAATAGCTCAATCGCTTTTCCTTTACGATAGAGAGCATTTCTCACGGCAGCGTACTGATAGCTCTCGTTTGTTGCTAAATCGGCATGATTGTATTTACGAGCGGCCGCCGCTGCCCCTTCCAGCATTTTATCAACATCAAGGCCCGCTACTGCAATTGGTAAAAGGCCAACAGCTGTAAGGACCGAGTATCTTCCCCCCACATCATCAGGAATGACAAAGGTTTCATAGCCCTCTTCATCAGCAAGCTTTTTTAATGCTCCTTTCGCTTGATCTGTCGTCGCATAAATACGTTTTTTCGCTTCTTCTTTGCCATACTTTTTTTCCATGTAGTCACGGAACATCCGAAACGCAATCGCAGGCTCTGTTGTCGTACCAGACTTCGAAATGACATTAACAGAAATGTCTTTCCCCTCTAATAGCTCGAATAAATGAGCAATATAGGTGGAGCTAATGTTTTGACCAGCAAAATAGACTTCTGTCGTACCGCTCATTTGATTATGAAACGTATGAGACAAGGCTTCAATGGCTGACCTTGCCCCTAGATAAGACCCGCCGATCCCAATCACAACAAGGGCATCTGAGTCGTTTTTAATCCGTTCTGCTGCTTGCTTAATACGGACAAATTCGTCCTTATCATAATGGATTGGCAAATCAACCCAACCTAAATAATCAGAGCCTTGCCCCGTTTTATCATGAATCATTTGATGAGCAGTCTGCACAAATTCAGCTAAGTTGTCTACCTCGCTTTTCTCCATAAATGGTAATGCATTCGAATAATCAAAAGATATGGTCATTTTATACTCTCCTTCTTCATCAATGTACTTATAAAGGTCAATGAATTACACTGAACCTTATTGTGATGCCTGAATCGTATGTGGCAAAAACTTAAAAACGAACGTGCCTAGTCTCTTCATGAACCCTTTAAACTATACATTATTTTTAATTCCATTTACGATGGCTTACCACCATTTATACCCATCCATGGCTAGTAGCTGATCCGCAGCGCTTGGACCCTCTGTTCCAGCAGCGTATGGATGTAATGGTACGCTCTCCTTTTCAAAAGCATTTAAAATCGGTTGTACCCACTTCCAAGACAGTTCCACTTCATCCCAATGAGCAAAAAATGTTTGGTCACCACAAATCGCATCAGCTAGCAGAAACTCATACGCTTCAGGAACATTTTGTTCTTGATTTGAAAAATCGACGGTTACGGGCTCAATTTTCCCGTTTTTCAATGGATTTTTGCTATTTAATTTAAAAGCTACCCCTTCATTCGGATTTACATTTATAACGAAGAGGTTCGGCTCCGTCTTTTGACTTTCTTCATCCTGAATGAATGGATTTTTAAATTCAATCACGATTCGAGTAGACTTTTCCTTCAGGCGCTTTCCTGTGCGAATATAAAACGGAACCCCACTCCAAAATTCATCATCAATCCACAAACGGGCAGCAACAAATGTATCGTTTCTTGATGACGACTCAATACCAGGCTCTTCTGTATACCCATCAACTGGCTTCCCATCAATTTCACCAGACTGATATTGTCCACGAACAACATGAATTCCTACCTCATATTCCTGCAATGGGCGAAGTGCTTTCATGACCTCATATTTTTCTTGGCGAATGTTCGTTGTGCTTATTTCTTTTGTTAAGTGCATCGCGGTCATCATTAACAGCTGAAGTATGTGGTTTTGCACCATGTCACGAATCGCTCCAGCACGATCGTAATAGCTGGCTCGATCTTCTACCCCAACGATTTCACTAGCGGTAATTTGCACATTCGCAATGTATTGATTATTCCATAATGCCCGCAGTACTGGATTTGTAAACTCTAACGCTTCAAGGTTTTGTACCATCGGCTTTCCTAAGTAATGATCAACCCGATAAATTTCGTTCTCATGAAATGCTCGTCTTAATTTTTCATTCAGCTCTTGAGCCGATTTAAGATTATGTCCAAATGGCTTTTCAATCATCAAACGCTTCCACCCTTTTGTCTTTCCTAGCCCACTCTCTTTAATATTCGTCGTAATGACCTCAAAAAATTGTGGCGCTACCGAGAGATAAAACAAGCGATTTTCTGGAAGGTGCAGCTCTGCCTCTCTTTGTTGCACGATATATAATAACTTTTTGTATTCTTCAGGCTTTGTGGCATCTACTCGACAATAACGAATGGCTTGCACAAACTCCTCAAGCTTCGAATTATCCTTTCTCTCCCTTCTAGAATAGGTTTGAACGGACTGTTTCACAAATGATTGAAATTCACTTTCGGACCAATCCGTAATCCCTGAACCAATAATGGAGTATGGGTTAGGCAATTTCTGATCAAGAAATAAGTTATAGAGTGCAGGGAATAATTTTCTTTTCGCTAAATCTCCCGTCGCCCCAAACAAGACAATTGTCATCGCATCCACTTTTCGTTCCTCCATTTTTCTGTATCTAGCCTTTTCTTGGTATTCAATCATTCATGACCCCACTTCTATCTAGTGTTAACGTGCCCATTTCATATATTTATATTTGATCACCAAGTATGGCCGCATTTATTTTGTACAAGCAATCATGCTAAAAACGTTCATACATTTGTAAGTATATAATCTACTTATCAAAAATATAAGTACGGTTTTTATTTTCATATAGTGTCAATAAAATTATATAGTATCAAAAAGTATACTTATTAAATACAAAAAAACAACGTACGGCAATAAAATTACTGTACGTTGTTGAAAAACAATTTCCTATGGTGCGTATTATTTGATGGATTCATTCTCCATCACTTGATTCGGAAGCGCTGTTTCCATATAGTTTTTGCCCCATTCATACATCGCATCAAGAATCGGCATTAAGCTTTCTCCGTGTTCTGTTAATGAGTATTCAACCTTTGGCGGAACAACCGGATACACTTCCCGATGCACAATAAGGTCTTCTTCGAGTTCTCGTAATTGGTTTACAAGCATTCGTTGCGTAATACCTGGGATCAGCGTCTTCAGCTCACCAAAGCGCTTTGTGCCACTTTTTCCTAAATGCCACATAATTAACATCTTCCATTTTCCGCCGATCACAGTGAGGGTCAGTTCTTTTTCACAGTTAAACGTCATATTTTGTATACGTCCCATTCGCTTCACCTCCCATAATAACTAGTATATCGTATAGTATACTTTTTCGCACTATATGTTTGAAATTACTGTACAAACATTCGAATGCATTGACTCAATTTTTTTCTACAAATAAGCGTTACCAAATGACTCTTGTCATCAGGCTTTTCTAGCCGATTCCTTATTCTTTAGACCTTTTATACAAGCTTTTTTGGAAAAGAACACAAATCTTTTTCAGAGCCATCATAATTCCGATGAACACTGATTCCCCCTTGAGTTTCAGAGCTTGGTACGATAGTAAAGCCCATCCGTTGATGAAAAGCAATCGTTCCTTTGCATTCCCACCTCCCGATTTTCCTCTAATATACATGAATCGGAAGGGGGAATAAGCTGCCCGAAAAAAATAGAACAAGCCACAGCTAGACTCGCCCAAAATACAGATGTGACGTACCTACCCGTCTTGCCTTCACAAAAAGTCGGTTTGAATGTGTGCGTAGCTCTTTGTCGTATGCGCCGTCACACGTAACAAGAATGAGCCTTGGCTCACCATTCATTTGAAAAACTTCATCGATTGGTGCCTGCTTTCGTGGAAAGGATGTTATCTCTTCCACTTGAAACATGACCATCTCACCCTTTTTATCAACAAGGTATACCATATCACTTATATTTATTTGACGAAGCTCAAAAAAAACCGCTGGTCCTTCATAATCATCAAAATGTCCGGCAAGCATTGCACTGCCACGAGCTCCAGGGTTAACTCCATCCCGATACCAGAAAACGGTTTCCCCGTCTGGAGGCACAGCATTTATCTCTTCTTTACTAAGTCCTTTAACAGATGCATGAATCGACAGTGATGGAATAATAATCGTATCAGGCTCAATTCCAGTCAGGCTTACTTCTGCAAAAACTGAAGTGTGACAGTAAAAAGTAAAAAAAAGAAGAAGGATACTCTTTGATACCCATCGGTGCATCTCAGTCAACCTTTGCAGTACCACCAAGACCTGTTTTCGGCAATTGATCTGGTATTGGCATGAAATCTGTTAATAAGAGCATTTCAAATTCAGGTTCACCTGCTAATAAGCCCACCGTTACGGCCGTATAAATGGTTCCATTTTTTAAGTCTAGCCCTTGCAGCTCAAGTAATTCATCTGAGCCTATCGGTTGAATTTCAAAATCATACGTACCTGAAAACAGGTCTAGATAGGGCGACACATTAGAGAATGGCAAATTTGAAATAAGAGTTTCACCGCTTGATGGCGCTACGATATTAACAGGCGGTGCATCGGGGGAAAGATGAGCAATGCGAATTTTTGTTTCATTCTCACCAACATTTTTGTCGTCCACCAGCTTAGCCAGTTGAATCTTCTCTACATCACCAGCGATACCTACAGTATAGCTCTGCTCATCTTCTAAGAAGAATAACTGTTCAATCAGTGGCATTTCATCCGTTGACTCTCCTGCTGAATAGACGCTAATTGTTTGTTCACCGATTGGTAATTCAAAGTACTCACTTACCTCTTTGTATTCAATGCCAGTAAGGATTTGCTCACCGTTTATATACACGTCGACAGCTGGAGCGTCTGGTGATGCATGTAAAATGCGAACCATCGCTGAAGTTTCATTCGCAGCGAAGCCAGCATGCGAACATACGCTTAACAGCAGCCATACGAAGCAAACATTCAAAAAACGTTTCATCTCATCATCTCCTCAGTTTTCCTATGCTTTTTATACTATCTCCCTGTCTTAAGGGGGTTATGTAACGCAAAAAGAATTCCTATGTGTGCCATTAACAGAAGCGTCTTAGGTCGATTCAGTATCGAACATCTCATAAAGGAACCTGCGTCCACTTCAAAGTGACAAACTCTCAACTCCCTGAAAGACAAACAATCCTTGACTTATCGTCAAGTCCTCCATTGCAAAAATCTTCATTACAGTGATACTTAGACCTTCAAATTTTTAAGCTATGCAGGTTAACTCTGTTGTACTTTTCTAACATAAAAAAAAGAACCACCCGCATGCTTGCAGGTGGTTTCAATGGGGGAGAGTAGAGAGAACATTTGGAAGCCAAGTCAATGACCTTTCCTGTTTGTAGAATATCGTAAATTTCCTATGTACACATCAAGTATGTAAGATAATGTCACAGAAAACTTTTATAAAAATAAAATTATGGTTACATTCACTGACACTCCATCTTCTCCGCCACCTCCTAGAAGCCAGCAGAGGCTCCTCATTTCAAGGTATGATATACTTACGATAAGAAAACCGTTCATGTGAACAAATTCCCTTGAGTAACCATAAGATATACAATGACCTTTTTTATATGACAGGTTAACCATAGAGATACTTCATACGGGCTTGTCAATCATTTAAGATCTTGTGTACACATAATTGAAATGGTATTGAGAAAGAAAATATGAACAAGGAGGACCTTTCGTGAAGCCTTTTGAAGACATTAAGCAGCGTTTAGAAAGCCATACCCCTAACGTTCTAGGACAATCACAAGCTCGTCACTCCGCTGTTCTTCTCCCGTTGATCGAAAAGAATGGTGAACCGCATCTGTTATTTGAGGTTCGCTCGAAAAACTTAAAACGTCAACCTGGTGAAATTTGCTTCCCTGGTGGCCGTATCGATCCAACAGATAAAACACCACAGGCAGCTTCTATACGTGAAGCGGTCGAGGAGCTTGGCGTCTCATATGACGACATTCAGCCCATTGGCCAGCTTGATTTGCTTGTTACACCTTTCCGTGGAATCATCTATCCATTTGTTGCTGAATTGAATCCTAATGCTAAGCTGAACCCAAACACATATGAAGTTCACGAAGTATTCACTGTCCCTCTCTCTTATTTACAGCAATATCAGCCTGAACTACATCATATGACGATTCAGTTTAAACCTTCAGCTGGTTTTCCACTGGACGCCATAGCAAACCGCTCAGCTTACAAGGAACGAAAGCATACAATCCCTGAGTTTTTTTACTTTTATCAGGATTATGTGATTTGGGGTCTTACTGCTAGAATTCTCCGTCATTTTCTTGAGCTTATTGGCACATCCGCTCCGAGCGAAAGCCATGTTCTAAAAAAAGAAAGCTAAGCTTGGTTAGGTAACCTATGGAGGGTTACCTTTTATCTTTAGGAAGCATAACAATAGAAAGAAAGCTTAGAAACGCTAGAACCAATACTCCCCAATAAACACTTGTTAAGGCATAGGCGAGACCGTCCTGTAGAACAAGTATCTCTTTCTCTTGTAATTGAGATCGTAAAGAGGCGTCTAACAACAGATTCGCTGCATCTAAATCCAAAGGAATGCTAAGTCCCTCTCCATTCACTTGTAAATAAGAGCTTAGACGGCTATTCAGTAAACCTCCAAGTAAGGCAACTCCAACTGCGCCACCAAGCAATCGCATAAACATGTTCGACGAAGTTGCTTCACCGCGCACCTCCCAATCCACACTTGATTGGATCGAAACAATAAATGTCGTCGTTGCAAAGCCCATGCCTACCCCAATAAAGAAGGAGCCCACCCCAGCCCATATTGGATGGCTAATCATCGGGAGTGTTACAAAAATCGTTGCACCTAACAAAAGTGCTACACCACCAAGCATAGCTGTCTGTCGAAAGCCTATTTTTAGCATCAGCTTCCCGGCAATTGTTGAGGCAATGGGCCAGCCAATCGAGACAACGGTTAATGTAAAGCCTGCAATCATGGCTGATTGTCCCATGACACCTTGCACATAGGTTGGCAAGAAGCTTGAAATAGCAAGAATGATTCCTCCTGCTGTAAACGATGCTGTATTGGCAAATAAAATCACTCTTCGGCTCCATAAGGAAAGGGTAATAATTGGCTCCTTGGCTTTCTTTTCTTGCCGGATGAAATAGTAGAGACTTAAAACAAAGACGACAACAAGGGATAGAATTGGACCAGAACGCCATGGCCATGTCACTCCTCCTTGTACAAGCACAAACATAAGCGATGTAACGCTAATCAATAAAAGAACAGAGCCAAAATAATCAATCTGTCGCTTTTTCTTTTCAACCTGTTCGTGTAAAAACAGCATAACACCTAAAAGGGCAATCACCCCAAATGGAACATTTAACCAAAAAACCCATGACCAATGAATATATTCGACGAAAAGACCGCCTAATAGCGGCCCAATCACAGAGGATATGCCCCATACACTTGCTAGGTAGCCTTGAATGTTCGCTCGCTCTTCCTTTGTATACATATCACCGACAATCGTCGTAGCAATTGGTTGAACGGCCCCTGCCCCCATTCCTTGGATAAATCGGCTGACAATTAGCATTTCCATTGAAATGGAAAAACCACAAAGAATCGATCCAATAAGAAATATCGTAATACCAATTGAAAAAATAATTTTTCGCCCATATAAGTCAGAAAGCTTTCCGTATATTGGGATCATGACCACTTGCATAAGCAGGTAGGATGAAAACACCCAGCTAAATAAAGAAAAGCCTCCTAAATCGGCAACGATTCCTGGCATTGCTGTTGCTACAATGGTGGCTTCAACTGCAGCCATAAACATTGCTAATATAATGGCTGCAAGTACGATCGGTCGTTTTGTCGTTTTCGGACTTGCAATGCTTCCCATCACGGGCTTCCCTCTTTTCTCTTTAAACGTCTCAATAACAGTATACCAAATTATTCCTTTCAAAAGTGTTTCGATCAAAAAAAGCCAGCTACTCATATTTGGAGAGCTGGCTCAAATCTATCTAATTCTACTCTTGTTCTAATAATTTCTTTTGATACGCCAATGCCTTTTGATGAAAGAGTAATGACAGCCCTAACGAAACAAAGACTGCGACAATAAAAAGCTCAGGCATTTCGAATCTAGCATAGTCAGAAGGAATAATTGCACCGATAAATAAAAAGACACTTAAGGATAACAAAATAAAACCAAAACGTTTATAATCTGCTACCTTCCCTTCTAACTCTTGTATCTTTTGTTCATCCATTTCTAACATCCTCCTTGCATTCACCTATTCTATCATCAAACTGGCAAGAGAGGACGATGTAAATACACGCAATCAAGGAAAGTTTATCCGAGTGCTTCAACCATTAAAAGCACTTGCTTTGCGGAGTTGACCGAGGCCGTTTCTAAAAACTCATCGTATGATACCTTCGCTTCATCTCCCGCTATATCAGAAAGGGAGCGAATGATGACAAATGGGATGTCAAATTGATAACACACTTGTGCAATAGCAGCAGCTTCCATCTCTGCACAAAGGGGACGATCGAACCGACGTTTTAATTCTTCTACAACTGCTAAATCACTCATAAACGAGTCGCCAGAAAGGATAAGCCCTTTTTTTGAAAAAACCCCTACATGCTCTGCACAGCTTTCTGCCACCTCAACAAGCTTTTGGTCAGGTACATAATAGGCCGGCATTTGTGGTACTTGTCCAAACTCATAGCCAAAGACGGTTGCATCCACATCATTGTAACGCACTTCAGTTGAGATGGCGATATCTCCAACTTTTAATGTACGATCAAATCCACCTGCAGAACCTGTATTAATAATAAAATCAGGTTTGTATAGCTGAATAAGCAGTGTTGTTCCTATTGCTGCATTCACTTTACCGATCCCTGATTTTAATAAAACAACCTCTTTGCCATCAATCGCTCCTTGATGAAATTCACAACCGGCAATGGCTCGCTCTTCCCAGTTCTCAAGCCTGCTTTTTAATAGCTCTACTTCCTCATCCATTGCACCAATAATCCCAATTCGCATTCTCGACACCTCGCTTCTATTTTCCAATGTATAGTATACACGGACAAGTTGAGGATTTCACTTGTTTTCTTTCTTGCCTGACTTTGCTATAGTATGGTAAGAAAAATGTTAAGAGGTGAGATTTTTGGCTCTTCAATTGGAACGCATTAAAGATAAAATCGAATGCTTTGAAGCAACAAGCCTGAAGGTGTTAGAGGAGAAGATGAATGAACAAACGGAAAACAACAAAGCACTTTTGTTGGAGGTTCATTCGGTTCAGCACCAAGTATATATTCATCCACAAACCTCTCAACCTGTCTTTACTGCTGTTGTTCATTTTAAAGCAAAAAAATAACCTTTGCTCTTCTTAGCAAAGGTTATTTCATTAATGATAAGGATTGCTTTGAAGCTTTTTCACATCAACGGGCATCCATCCTTCATTCTCAACCCACTCAATCGTGACTTGAAACGGTGTCTGCTGTTGATTTGGAGCACTCACTGTCCCCACAGCTGTCGTTGGTCCTCCATTTTCCAGCCGCCAAATGATCATATCGTCTCCCAATCCTGTCGCATATTTAATCGCACGTACCATCTCATTCCAATTTGTGCTTCCACGATTAAAATCATGCGAAAATTCTCCCGTTTGCTCTGTGCCAATCGGCTGCCAATCGTCTACTTGAACATTTTCTTCTTCAATAGACTCAGCTTCCTCTTCTTCTGAAGGTATATCTTGCTCAGATTGCTCTTGTTCTGGTCGAGCAATTTCCACTGTATCGCTCCCATCATTTTGTTCAGGCTTCGATTCTGTCGTAGCTGCTTCTTCAGTATTTGAACCGAAAAAGATCTGTGCTGCAAAGAAAACAATGAGCACACCAACTACGCCAATTGCAAGATTTAATAGACGGTTCGCCCGTCTTTTCTTTTTATATTCATAACGTGAAGTTGGCATGATTCACACTCCTTAGCTTGCATACCTTTATTAGCTGTTTCACTTACCTGAAAATCAAACGATACCATTATTATAACAAATAAGGGCTTCAATAGACGAGACGGTCTTTTCTACCACTTTGCCGTTAAAAATCCCTGAATGAGGGAGAAGGTCGCCTTCATATGGTGCTTAAGATGTATTTGTAGAAAGAGCAACCACTTTTGAGTTTTATTCGCTCTTTCTGGTAGATAAGAAAAATACAAGCGCCTTGTTAAGCCGCGACAAGAGCTGGAAGCCCGGCAATCTGTTGCTAGGTTTTAGAAACCATTTTGCAGACTGAAGCAATCTCGAGCTTTATCCTCGAATTTATGCTTTTTTATCTTTTAAAAAATGCTGCCCACGTTTGCGAGCAGCATCTAAGCATTCAAAACTTAACGAATTTCTAAAATTTTAATCTCCATATCTCCACTTGGTGTGTGGACAACTACGGTGTCATTGACCGAGCGACCTAAAAGGCTTTGTGCCATTGGAGAATCATTGGAAATTTTCCCTTCAGCCGGATCAGATTCAGCGCTTCCGACAATTGTGTATTCTTCTTCGTCTCCGTCAGGTAGCTCAATAAACTTCACTGTTTTACCGAGGCCGACGACATTTGCATTTCCTTCGCCTTCTTTAATTACTTCGGCATTTCGAATCATTTTTTCGATTTGCGAAATCCGCCCCTCTACAAAGGCTTGCTCTTCTTTTGCAGAATCGTACTCAGAGTTCTCAGACAGGTCACCAAAGCTACGAGCAATCTTTATCCGTTCAACGACTTCTTTTCGTCGTTCCGTTTTTAGATACTCTAATTCCTCTTCTAACTTTTGTTTCCCTTCCTCTGTCATATAGTGCTTTTTCTCTTCAGCCATGCGATTCACTCCTCAATTCCTTCTCTTCGATATCGCTATCCATCTATTCATTTTAGATGAACACCCTTTATCGATTGAACTGCGTTTAATTTGATTAAGAAACGCTTCACAATCTCGTTCTACATATCATATTAAAAATCCTTTAAAACTATGTAGAAAAGAAAGCAAGGTTTTGAAAACCTCGCTTCCCTTATGCTATTACAAAATCGCTTTCTCTTCAATAATTGCACGAATTTTGGTCACCATTAGGTCAATGGCAACTCGGTTTTGCCCACCTTCTGGGATAATCACATCCGCATAGCGCTTTGTCGGCTCAATAAATTGCAAATGCATTGGACGGACGACCTCTGTATATTGATCAATGACGGATTCAATCGTACGACCACGATCACGAATATCCCGAACAAGTCGCCGAATAATCCGAATATCAGCATCTGTATCTACAAACAGCTTAATGTCCATCAACTCGCGTAACCGTTCGTCTTCTAAGATAAGAATGCCTTCAAGGATGATCACATCCTTCGGTTCAATTGAGATAACGTCAGTTGAGCGAGTATGCGCCTTATAGTCGTAAACTGGTTTTTTAATTCCTTTTCCATCTAAAAGCGCCTTAAGCTGTTCAATTAATAAGTCGTTGTCAAAAGCAAAAGGATGGTCGTAATTCGTTTGAAGCCGCTCTTCAAAGCTAAGATGGCTTTGGTCTTTATAATATGCATCTTGCTCAATTAATACGATTGATTGTTCATTAAATTGATGAAAAATTTCTTTCGCTACTGTTGTTTTACCAGAACCGGTACCACCAGCAACGCCAATTATTATTGGTTTCTTGCTCATTACCGTACCTCTTTACGCATCATGTTCTGCGGGTAAACTCGCTGGTCGACTTTAAACTTCACGATTTGCAACGGATGTCGAGCCGCGTCGAGTTCATTCCCCTCCTCATCCCATATCTTATCGATCACTTGAACAAAGTTATCGATTTCAGGACCAAAAAACTCCACTTCATCACCAGGTTTAAAATGGTTACGTTGTTGCAATGTAACGATTCCTGTTTGTTCGTCATAGTCAAGAACTAAGCCAACAAAATCAAAATTCGTCCGTTTTGGATGCTTCCCGTACATTTGCTCTTTATACGTTGGTGTTCCCTCAAAAAATTGTGGAGCAAAATCACGATTCGCACATTTTTCAAGCTCAAGCAGCCACTCTTTTTTAATCTTAAAGTTATCAGGGTCCGCACAATAAGCATCAATCACTTTACGGTAGACACTTGTTACTGTAGCCACATAGTGAATCGACTTCATCCGACCCTCAACCTTCAAGCTGTCAATGCCTGCTTCTATCAGCTTCGGAATGGATTGAAGCAAATTTAAATCTTTCGGACTCATCGTATAAGGGGCATCACCTTCAGAGAACAAAGGCTTTTCTCCCTCATCTCCAAGCTCAAAAAGATCATAATCCCAGCGACAGGATTGGCAGCAGCCTCCACGGTTTGAATCACGAGCCGTCATATGGTTACTTAACACACAACGGCCGGAATAAGAAATACACATCGCACCATGAACAAACGTCTCAATTTCAATGTCCACATGCTTTTTCATTTCAAGCATTTCCGCAAGTCCTACCTCACGAGCAAGAACAACACGGTGAAGCCCCTCTTCCTTCCAAAACTTCACAGCAAGCCAGTTGCTTAACGATTGCTGTGTACTTAGATGGACCTCAACCTTCGGAGCTACTCGCTTGCACGTTTCAATAATTAACGGATCAGCTACAATAATACCTGTCACTCCAACCTCTTGCAAGGAACGGAGATATTCTTCAAGTCCATCCATATTCTCATTATGAGCGTAAATATTTGTCGTAACGTATACCTTTGCTCCATACTTATTTGCAAACTGAACACCTTCACGCATTTCATCAATTGAAAAATTATCGGCATTTGAACGAAGACCAAATTCCTGTCCA
>NZ_ANNK01000122.1 GCF_000334155.1 Halalkalibacterium ligniniphilum
TTAAAATGGTTACGTTGTTGCAATGTAACGATTCCTGTTTGTTCGTCATAGTCAAGAACTAAGCCAACAAAATCAAAATTCGTCCGTTTTGGATGCTTCCCGTACATTTGCTCTTTATACGTTGGTGTTCCCTCAAAAAATTGTGGAGCAAAATCACGATTCGCACATTTTTCAAGCTCAAGCAGCCACTCTTTTTTAATCTTAAAGTTATCAGGGTCCGCACAATAAGCATCAATCACTTTACGGTAGACACTTGTTACTGTAGCCACATAGTGAATCGACTTCATCCGACCCTCAACCTTCAAGCTGTCAATGCCTGCTTCTATCAGCTTCGGAATGGATTGAAGCAAATTTAAATCTTTCGGACTCATCGTATAAGGGGCATCACCTTCAGAGAACAAAGGCTTTTCTCCCTCATCTCCAAGCTCAAAAAGATCATAATCCCAGCGACAGGATTGGCAGCAGCCTCCACGGTTTGAATCACGAGCCGTCATATGGTTACTTAACACACAACGGCCGGAATAAGAAATACACATCGCACCATGAACAAACGTCTCAATTTCAATGTCCACATGCTTTTTCATTTCAAGCATTTCCGCAAGTCCTACCTCACGAGCAAGAACAACACGGTGAAGCCCCTCTTCCTTCCAAAACTTCACAGCAAGCCAGTTGCTTAACGATTGCTGTGTACTTAGATGGACCTCAACCTTCGGAGCTACTCGCTTGCACGTTTCAATAATTAACGGATCAGCTACAATAATACCTGTCACTCCAACCTCTTGCAAGGAACGGAGATATTCTTCAAGTCCATCCATATTCTCATTATGAGCGTAAATATTTGTCGTAACGTATACCTTTGCTCCATACTTATTTGCAAACTGAACACCTTCACGCATTTCATCAATTGAAAAATTATCGGCATTTGAACGAAGACCAAATTCCTGTCCACCAATGTAGACAGCATCAGCTCCGTAATGTACGGCCACCTTTAATTTTTCAAGGCTTCCTGCAGGTGCAAGGAGTTCAGGCTTTTTTGTAATGATACGTTTTCCTTCGCTTGTGCGTTCTGCAATGGTTTGCATGACACGTCCCTCCTTTTAGTACACCGTTTCTTTAAAGAAAAATCCTGTATCAAGACTTCGGTTGACCGGTTGTATCGCTTCAATTTCTTCAACAAACGCATCTTTCTTTTCTTCATAGGCATCTCGGTCTTCTACACAGAGATCAATCGCTTCACGATACAAAGAAACGACTTTCTCCAAGTAATCGGTTGACTTTAAAATACCATCAATTTTAAAGCTATCAATGCCTCCATCGATCATCTCTTCTAATTCATCAATAATGCAGATGTCATTAGGACTCATAATATGCGTTCCATTCTCATCTTCAAAAATCGGGTATTTCGCTTTTCTTTCTGGGTCGTATAAAAACATATTCCGTTCTTTATCTCGCTTTTCAACTTCAAGGCTTTTTCCCTGGAAATTCATATAGTTACCGACGAGGGTGCGCTTCGATTGGAACATGCAAGTCATTCCATGGACTTGTACTTCAATTTCAACTTCAGCATTTTCTTTAATTTCTAAAATTGCGTCCATATTAATTTCACGAGCGACAACGGCACGCTTGGCGCCTTTTCGCCCCCAATAATTAGCCGTAAACCAGTTCGTTACTGTCGTCTCCGTATTCCAATGTAGCTTCATTTCTGGTGCGACCTCACGAACGACCATAAGGACCGCAGGGTCACCAAAGACAATTCCATCAACGTTTGTTTCCTTTAAGAACGTAATATAGCCTGCGAGTTCCTCTATTTTTTCATTATGGAACAGCGCATTCATAGCCACATAAACAGCTGCACCTAATTCATGCGCTTTTTTTGTCGCAATTGCGAGATCCTCACGGTTGAATTCACCAGCTAATCGAAGTCCATAACGCTGTTCGCCAATCAGGATCCCATTGGCGCCAGCGCGAATAAGCCGTTCGACAGCCTCAACATTGTTCGGTGTTACAAGCAATTCAGGCTTTTTCATCGTTCATCCGCTCCTTTCTTTTTTCATTTATCTTTTTTTTATACTAATAGCCAGGCCATCTCCGACGGGGAGCATCCTTGTATCATAATCAGGATGCTCCATTAACCATCGATTGTAATGCTTCATTTTCTCGGCGAGCTGTCTATGTCGTTTATGTTCGATTTCTTCTTCCGCTACGTACCCACGAAAGAGAATGTTGTCAGACAAAATCATACCACCAGGCTTTACCCTTTGACCATAAATGGAGAAAAATCGTTGGTATTGTCCTTTGGCAGCATCAATAAATAATACATCAAAAAGGGGGTCTTGTTCAAGTTTTTCGCTTACTTCTAAGGCATCTCCATAATGAATCGTTATTCGATTCGTTAACCCAAGCTCACTCACATTTTTAACAGCTTGCTCATACCGCTCTTTGTCACGTTCAATTGTTACAATCATCGCATGGGAAATGGTTGTTGCCATCCGAATCGCCGAATAGCCAATGGCTGTTCCAATTTCAAGAATGCGATCAGGCTGCCTAACTTTAAGTATCTGTAACAGACTCTCCATTCCTACAAGATCCATAATTGGAACCCCATGCTTCTCTGCATAGGCTTCTATCTTTTCAATTTTTTCTCCTCTTGATGGAACAAGTTCTTTTAAATAG
Source organism: Halalkalibacterium ligniniphilum (assembly GCF_000334155.1). Classification (GTDB taxonomy): domain Bacteria; phylum Bacillota; class Bacilli; order Bacillales; family Bacillaceae_D; genus Halalkalibacterium; species Halalkalibacterium ligniniphilum. The sequence continues at coordinate 2,674 of NZ_ANNK01000122.1, forward strand.
GTTTCTATCTTTTTATCAATCATCATATGCCCCCTTGTTCACTTAAACAATCATGAGCCGCTCGCTCTCCCACTGGATGTAAATGAGTTCGTCCGAACATTCTGGGTACCCTTTCAATGAAGGTGGTGTGAGCGGAAGGGCTTCATTGTTTTATCAACTTGAACTGAATCTCCGTCCCTTTTCACAGAAAAAGAGGGGAGTGTGACACAAGCCACATCCCCCAGCCTTACTCCGATTCTTCTTCCTGTTGCTGTCCTTCAACCCACTCATCTCGATACCGTTGATGAATTGCGTTATGCTCTTCATAGGTCTCACTGTAAAGAACTTCACCGTTAAAACGTGCATAGAAAAATAGATAATTTGTTTCTTCTGGACGAAGCACAGCTTCAATGGAATCCTGACCCGGACTCGCAATCGGTCCGATTGGTATGCCCTCATAACGATAGGTGTTATAAGGCGAGTCTTCCCGTGTATCAGCGTATGTCGTCATGTAACGATGCTCACCAATCGCATACGCGACGGTCGGGTCTACTTGTAGCATCATGCCACGCTGCAAACGATTATGAAGTACGCCTGATATTTTGTAGCGATCCTCAGAGGTCTGTGCCTCTCGTTCAATGATTGATGCAAGTGTAAGAATTTCATGAATCGTGTAATCGCTTTGCTCAAGCAATTCTTCGTATTGTCCAACGACCGCTTCTGTTCTAGAAAGCATCGCCTCAATCACTGCTTCAATCGAGGGCTCAGCTTCCATAAAATCATAACGAGCAGGAAACAGATAGCCTTCGAGGGGATAGCGAATCCCTTCCTGTAAAATATCATCTGTCAAAACATGATATTGTGCAATTAAGCCTTCAAGGTACTCACGATCATTCAACGTTTCCATCACAGCATCTATGTCATGGCCCGTCTCTTCTGCGATAATGCTTGCGATATCTTCTAACCAGAGTCCTTCAGGAACCGTAAATACTAGCTCAGGCTCTTCTAGAACTCGTCCCTCTTTTAACTCCTCGATAATCTCATCCAATGACATAGATCTTGAAAGGCCATAATCTCCTGCTTGAAAACCAGTTTCATTTTGATAGCGCACGTAATATCTGAAAAATGTTCCGCTTTGAATAAGTCCTTCTTCTTCAAGGATCGATCCTATCTTTGTCGTTGAGGACCCGATTGGGATCGTTACTTCGATTACTTCAGTATCCTCTTCATCCATTGGATTCAATGCTCCTTGGACGTATAAAAAACCACTTATCCCTAAAATCCCTACTATTAAAACAAGAGCAATCACACAGAAAAAGACAATTTTACGAACGACCTTTGCTTGTGAGACTCGCTCTTCAAAAATTATGTTTCGTGGCTTTTCGTTCGAATCAGACATCATTCTCCCCCTTCCACCGTATTATTATACTATATTCCCGGCAGAAGTCAGCAAACAATTTCCCATTCCTCCTTACGTGTTAAGCCAACATCAAGCTAAATAAACTCGAACACAAATCCTCTTTTGTTTTTAAAATAAAAAAACAGACCGAAATGGCCTGTTTTTTCCGCTTATTCTTCTTCTTCAGTAAAAGTGTTTAGCATTTCCTCAACAATTGCCCATTCCTCATCTGTTTCGATTGGAAATAAAGCAATGTCATTTTCTTCATCTTCTTTGTCCTCATAACGGAAAGCAAAAACTTCTGTTTCACCTTCTTCGTCCTCTTCGTTTTCACCTACTGGTGTAAGAAGAATGTAGGACTTTTCAGTTTCGTCAACTGTAAATTTAAACAATTCATCAAACAAGTGTTCATCCCCATTTTCATCAGGAATGATAATTCGCTCTTTTTCTTCTTGTGCCATTATTTGCACCTCCCTTACATTTTATTTCCGCTGTGGTCAAGATAGCCTTGCAATATCATAACGGCAGCCATTTTATCAATGACTTTCTTCCGTTTTTTCCGACTGACGTCGGCTGAAATGAGCATTCTCTCTGCAGCTACCGTCGTTAATCGTTCGTCCCACATGATAAATTCACATGGCACATATTCCTTTAACGCTTCTGCAAATTTTTGGCTCCTTTCACCACTTGGCCCAATCGTCCCATTCATATTTTTAGGAAGACCGACAACAATTCTTTCCACTTCATAATCCGTCACAATTTTTGCAATCGCCTCAAAATCTTTCGAAGCATCTTCTTCGTTCCGCCGAATCGTCTCCAATCCTTGGGCGGTCCAGCCAAGCTCATCACTAACAGCAATTCCAATGGTTTTATCCCCAACATCTAACCCTAATGCTCTCATTCATTCTCCTTATGGTGCTGTGACAAATATGCTTTCACTAGCTCTTCAATGAGTTCATCCCGCTCAAGCTTGCGAATAAGCGTCCGCGCGTCTTTATGCCGCGGGATGTACGCTGGATCACCAGATAACAAATACCCAACAATTTGATTAATCGGGTTATATCCTTTTTCCTCTAGTGCTTCATATACCGATAACAATACCTCTTCGACGTCGACACCGATTGGATCCTCATTAACATTGAACTTCATTGTGTTGTCCATAGAGCTCATCACCAACACCTCTTTTCGTGATCACAGTTCTATATGCCCCGAATCACACATAGCTTGTTTTCTACATTGTACAACAAATGGTCCAAATTAGGAAATTGTATTTACGTACTCCTTCACATAAGCAAGTGCTTCTTCTAATTTCTCAGGATTTTTCCCACCTGCTTGGGCCATATCTGGACGGCCACCACCGCCTCCGCCACAGCGACTAGCTACTTCCTTCACAAGGTTTCCTGCATGGTAACCTTGTCCAACTAGATCCTTTGTCACTCCAGCTACAAGATTAACCTTTCCGTTACTCGCAGCGCCAAGAACGATGATGCCAGATGGTACTTCTTGCTTTAGCTTATCGACAATGCTACGCAAGCTGTCCATATCCGCTGCATTGACCGCTTTTGCAAGAACTGAAATTCCGTTAATCTCTTGCAGCTCATTTAGAAGGCTTCCCGCTTCCATGTTACCCAATTTTGCTGTAAGTGATTCATTTTCCCGCTGAAGTTCTCGAATTTGTAGCTGCAATGATTCAGCTCTCATAGGAACATCTTTCACATTTTTCGCCTTTAACGTCTCAGCCGCACGCTGCAAAAGCTCAAGCTGCTGATTCATAAACTGATACGCACCCTTACCTGTCACAGCTTCAATTCGACGAACTCCTGCACCGATACCCGATTCAGAAACAATTTTAAATAAGCCAATTTCTGCTGTGTTTTGAACATGACAGCCACCACAAAGCTCTAAGCTATAGTCTCCAACTTGAACCACACGAACAATATCACCATATTTTTCACCAAATAAAGCCATGGCTCCCATTGCTTTTGCTTCTTCGATTCCTTTTAATGAAATCTCAACACGGATCGCCTGCCAAATTTTTTCATTGACGATTGTCTCGATTTTCACCAATTCCTCTTCCGTCACTTGTCCAAAATGAGAGAAATCAAAGCGCAGACGCTCCTCAGAAACGAGGGAGCCCGCTTGGTTTACATGCTCACCGAGGGTATCCTTTAAAGCTCGATGAAGTAAATGAGTCGCAGTGTGATTTTTAACAATCCCCACTCGTTTTGTTTCTTGTACCGTCGCTTGAACCTTTGCTCCTTTTTTTAAGCTTCCTTCTTTTACAACTACGGTATGAAGATGTTGACCATTCGGAGCTTTTTGTACATCTGTTACCTCAAGGACCACCCCATTGCCACGGATGATTCCTTTATCTGCAACCTGTCCACCACTCTCTGCATAAAACGGTGTTTGATTGAGGATAATTTGAAGCTCATTTCCAGTCGAGCCTACATCCACAAGCTGCTTGTCACGAATGATCGCTTCAACTGTCGCTTCTGTAGTCAGACGGTCATAACCGACAAATGTGCTCTCTACCTTTAATTCACCAAGAAGTTCATCCTGCACTTGCATGGAGCCAGTATCCTGTCGAGCCTTACGAGCACGCTCGCGCTGAGCCTCCATTTCCACTTCAAAGCCTTCACGATCAATCGTAAGGCCTTTTTCCTCTACATATTCCTCCGTCAAATCCACAGGGAAGCCATACGTATCATAGAGTCGGAAAACATCCGTTCCGGCGATCTTTGTTTTATGATTTGCTTCGGCTTCTTCAATAATTTTACCGAGAATCGTCAGCCCTTCGTGTAGCGTTTCATGAAAGCGTTCCTCTTCATTTTTCATCACTTTTTGAATAAACGCTTGCTTCTCTTGGACTTCAGGATAGAAGTCTACCATAATTTTCGCAACGACAGGAACGAGCTCATACATAAAAGGACGTTCAATTTGAATCAGCTTTGCGTAACGAACCGCACGGCGAAGTAAGCGACGGAGAACATAGCCACGACCTTCATTTGACGGTAATGCACCATCAGACACCGCGAACGTCACGGTTCGAACATGATCCGCGATAACTTTAAAGGCTACGTCTTTTTCTTTGTCTTCACCATATTTCACACCTGCAATTTTTTCAGTTGCACGAATGATCGGCATGAAAAGATCCGTATCAAAGTTCGTTGGAACGTCCTGAATAACAGACACCATCCGCTCTAATCCCATACCTGTATCAATGTTTTTCTTCGGTAGTGGTGTATACGTTCCATCTGGATTATGGTTAAATTGAGAGAACACAAGGTTCCACACTTCTAAATAGCGGTCATTTTCTCCACCTGGATAAAGCTCTGGATCGTTTGGATCATCTCCGTATGCTGGGCCCCGATCATAAAAAATTTCTGTGTTTGGGCCACTCGGACCTTCCCCAATATCCCAAAAATTCCCTTCCAAACGAATGATGCGCTCCTCAGGCAGCCCAATTTTTTCATTCCAATAGCGATACGCTTCATCATCTTCAGGATGAACCGTAACAGATAGCTTTTCTGGATCAAAGCCAATCCATTTTTCGCTCGTTAAAAACTCCCATGCCCATTCGATCGCTTCTTCTTTAAAATAATCGCCAATTGAAAAGTTTCCAAGCATTTCAAAAAATGTATGGTGCCGTGCCGTTTTTCCTACGTTTTCAATATCATTCGTCCGAATGGACTTTTGTGCATTTGTTATTCGAGGATTTTTCGGGTTCACTCGTCCATCAAAGTATTTTTTTAAAGTTGCCACCCCACTATTAATCCAAAGTAAAGAGGGGTCTTCATGAGGGACGAGAGATGCACTTGGCTCAATGTCATGATTTTTTTCTTTGAAGAAATCAAGGAACATTTGCCTTACTTGAGCAGATGACAATGGTTTCATATTGCTACACTCCTTCTCTTGTTAAGTCTTAAATTCTTATCGAAAACTGAATGAATACAGTAAGAAATGAAAGTAAAAAAGCTCTCATCCCTTATAAAAGGGACGAGAGCTTTGATCACGCGGTACCACCCTAATTATGAATACAGTCCGTATCCATCACTTAATGCCTTAACGCGGCGAACGGCAGGTTTTGCCTGCACTTAGGAGCAGCCTTCCGTTACCCTTCATCTAGCGTTTCTCTCAGCCACGGAAACGCCTCTCTTTGAAATGGTCTGTAACGTACTCATTCCATCAACGTATTCATCCACTATTTTGTATGCAAGCCTATTATAAAAATCGTTTGCTCGATTGTCAATGCTTACTCAGATAAAGTCGCAGATGAAGAAAGGTCACTTTTAATACAGCTAACAGTGGAACAGCAACAAGAAGTCCAATCACCCCTCCAACTTCCACACCGACTAAGAGTGCTAAAATAATCAGAACAGGGTGTAGGTGCAAGGTCCGTCCAACGATTAGAGGCGATAATAGATTTCCTTCTATTTGCTGAATGATGAAAATAAGAAGAGTTGTTAACAAGGCAAGCTTCCATGATTCTAAAAAAGCGAGAAAGATCGCTGGCGCTGCCCCGATAAACGCACCAAAATACGGAATTAAATCCGTGGCCCCGATAAACAAACCTAATAGAATTGGATAGGGGACACCGATCAGCCAAAGGCCTAGAGACGCTAAAACTCCTACTGAAAATGCAACAAGAAGCTGTCCGCGAATATAACTTCCAAATGAATCATCCACATCTTTTGCATAACGTTGCAAAGGTTGGCGCCACGAACGTGGAGTTAAATACCAAGCAACCTTCTGCAGCAATTGGTAATCCTTTAAAAAGTAAAAAACAAGAAAAGGAATGACCACAATGGTGAAAAGGGACTGAATGACTTTTACAGCCATCTGTTCAAGCTGGCTAAGAATGCTCACTCCTTTTATGGAAAAACGCTGAACGATCTGTTCAACATGTTCCTGAAACGGTGAAGGCAAACGATTTAGATGATGTTGCATAATCGTAACAGTGCCTTCAACTCCCTCGATAATTGTAGGCATTTGTTTCATAAGCTCCTTAATCTGTGCAAGCAAGTAAGGAATCCCAATGATGAATAGGTACGCAATGAACGCAACAATGCTAATAAAAATAAGGAGTATCGCAATACCTCGCCCCATCCCCCAGCGGTGCAAGCCTTCAATAATTGGATGAAGCAAATAAGTAATGAACGCTGCAATGCTTACTGGAACGAGGAGATAACCTAACACCTGCACAAAGGGCTGCCAAATTGGAGATAGCTTATATATGACATAAATAATGACAACGATTAGTAAAGCATTGGCAAACCGTAACAGCCAATGAATTTGTCGATCACGTTCCATCATCAACCCCTCCTCCCGCTTAGATTGCACAAAGGAGGTATATCCATACATGGATAAAAGAGGGCTATTCTTCAATATAAAAAGAACTTCTCCTCTGGTAGGAAAAGTCCTTTCAAATCATGATTTCAAATAGCACTTTTGTTACTATGTACCTACTTGCAAATCATCATCTTCAAACAAATCATCTAACGAGCTTAATGAGCCATCTTCTTCCACTTGATGAAGCGACAGTTTACCATTGGTTAGCGTCATTTCAACAAAGCAATTCCAGCAATAATATTGGCTTGTTCCAATCTTTCCAATATCCTTGCTTTGACAATTTGGACATTGCACGGGCTTGGACCTCCTTCAGTTAAATCGACAAAATGACGACGTCTTTGCCAATCGTCAACGGTCCCTTGCCACGCACAACTTTGCGACCTTCTGTTAAATCAGCAAGCAGACCATCAGTGACTTCATACCCTATGATCATGCCCATTTCTTCCAGAAAATATACATCTTCTATTAGCCCAAGCCTTTCTCCTTCTTCTGATAGCAAAGGCTTTCCATAAAGACGAGAACGGCCGATTTTTAATGGGATTACATTTTCTTTTATCGTTGAAAAAGGAGTGAGCCCTTGTTTATCTCTTACAATCAGTCCATCATGGCCAAAGCCCAAAATATGAGAAAGAGGTAAAAATAAATGCCCGTTTAGCCAGCCATGTTTATCTACCAAAAAACCGACAACTTTATCTTCTTGAAACAACAGATCGAGAACGAAACCAATTTCCTCACCGTTTTGGCGAAGAATGACTGGAAGCTTCTCTATTGAAGCAAATGTTCGCAACACACTCTCCACCCTTCTACACAGGCTTAGTGTGTGCGAAAACATGTCCAGCTTATGTTAGTTGTCTTTTTCCAAAGCAAGCTTAAGCTTTTCTGTAAGCTTTGAATATCGAATGATCTCATCTTTTTCACGAATGGCCTGGTTTAATGATGACAATTCCCCGCAAAGGAGCAAAAATTGCTTCGCTCTTGTAATTCCCGTATAAATGAGGTTTTTTCGAAGCATTCGCGAATACCCACGGACGACTGGCATAACGACTATGGGAAACTCACTCCCTTGTGATTTATGAATCGATGAACAATAGGCATGTGTAATCTGATTTAAATCTTTTTTCAAATAAACAACTTCCGTTCCATCAAATGAAATAACAATCTGATCCTGCTTTTCTACCGTTTCTTTGGCATAAAAAATTGTTACGATTTCACCACGGTCACCATTATACACTTGTTCATCGGGATTATTCACAAGCTGGAGGACAACATCACCTGTTCGATAGACAACGTCCCCAAAGCTAATTTCACGCTTTTGCTCTGTTTTAGGGTTGAAGAGCTGCTGTAACATACGATTTAGCTCCGTAATCCCGGCAACCCCTTTATACATCGGAGCTAACACTTGAATTTCTTTTGCTGTATAGCCCTTCTTTTTCGCATTAAGACAAATTTGTGACACAGCATCTTTCACTTGATCCGTGGAACAAGGAAAAAAACGACGGTCAGGCTTTGCTTCTGCTAAATCCTCTGGTATGAGCCCTTGCTTCATGGCGTGGGCTAACTCAATGATCGAAGAACCTTCTGCTTGGCGGTAGATATCGGTTAAAGGAACGGTAGGGATGACCTTTGATTCAAGCAAGTCTCGCAGCACTTGCCCAGGGCCCACAGACGGGAGTTGATCCTGGTCACCTACAAGCACCACTTGCATCCCTTTTGGTACCGACTTAAACAACTGATTGGCTAGCCACACGTCGACCATCGACACTTCATCAACAATGAGCAGTTCACCGTCAATTTGATCATGTTCATTTTTTTCGAAATGACTGCTGCCGCCCTTCCAGCCAAGCAATCGGTGAATCGTCGTCGCAGGGAGACCTGTCGCTTCACTCATTCTCTTTGCTGCCCGTCCAGTAGGCGCAACTAGCACTACAGGAAAGGGATTTCCCTTTGAATAAGAGCTTGGTTCAAGGGAAAGACCGTGCAATCGTCCGAAAAGCTCCACAATTCCTTTTATTACCGTTGTCTTTCCAGTACCAGGCCCACCGGTTAGCATCATTAACGGGGAGGATAATGCCATTTTGATTGCTTCACGTTGTGATGAGGCATATTCGATTTTCAACTCTTCTTCAAGTTCACCAAGCATTTTCAAAAATTCTGATTCGGGAAATTCGTCCTTTACCTCTTCAGCAAGAATTCGCACAATACTTGTGACAATCCCTTTCTCAGCAAAATACAGGGACTTCACATACACTCGGTTTTCTTCAACAACAAGCTTCCCCTCTTCTTCCATTATGACAATTTGCGCTTCAATATCTTCTGTAGCAATCCGTTCAGTTGGGGATGATAACAGCTCTGCAACTGGAGGGATTAATGCCTCTTTTTCCATGTACACATGGCCTTCTTGAAGACAAAGCTCTTGAAGCAAAAAGAGGCAGCCTGCCTGAATTCGCTCAGGATGACTTCCTGTCATGCCAATCGCTGCGCCAAGTCGATCGGCTCGTCGAAATCCAATTCCCTCAACATCGGCAATCAGCTGATAGGGATTCGTGTTGATTATATCAAGTGCTTGAATTCCATATGCTTGAAACACTTTCATGGAAAGCTCCACACCAAACCCGTATTCCGAAAGGGTGAGCAAAACCTGTTCAACACCTTGCTGTTGTATAAGCTGCTCATATAACTGGTTGGCTTTTTCTTTCGAAAGCTTTGGGATTTGATCGAGGACATGCCGGTCCTCAACAATTCGTGTAATCGCCCGCTGACCTAATGTGTCCACAATGGTTTCTGCCGTCTTTTTTCCGATACCAGGAAACCGATCACTGGACAAATAATGAATAATGCCTTGACTTGTCTGTGGTACATCACGTCTCAACTGATGCACCTTGTATTGTTTACCAAATCGCGGATGATCACTAAGCTCTCCAAAAAATAAAAAGGTATCATGAGGTTCAAGCTGAGGAAGAAGTCCAACGACCGTTATTTTCTTTTCATCAATCAATTCATTCGTTTGCTGAATGCGTACAAGGGCAACGGTATAATAGTTTTCATCGTTTCGAAAAACGATATGAATGACTTCACCTTTAATATAGCCACGTTCTAGCTGCTCACTCTCCCCATCAAGTAAGCGTACCTCTGTCATGATTACTCCTCCTCAAACGATAGAGCAGCTTCAATCGTCTTCTTTCCATTCGCTGCAAGAACATGATCAGGCTGAATAGCAAGAGCTCTGTCAAAGCAATCTCGTGCTTGCTCTCCTTTCTCTTTGTATGCATACGCAACACCCAAATTAAAAAAGGCATCAGCATGGTCTGGGTCAAGTTTTAACACCTGTTTGAATTGGATAATCGACTCGTCAATTTTTTCAAGCTGCGCTAAGCAAAGTCCAAATTGAAACCGAGCCTCCACATCATTCTCATCAAGTTCGACTGCTCGCTGAAAATTCGCTAGAGCGTGAGGAACAGATCCAAGGTTGTAATAGGACATGCCAAGCATAAAAAAGACATCTCGCTCCTCTAATTTCTTCGCTAATGCTTGCTTAAACATTTTCGCGGCTTCTTCAAAGCGTTCAAGGTTGTAATAAACCGTACCAGCCCCGTAATAAGCAGTAGCAACCTCCGCATCGAGGGCGATCGCTTTATCAAAGAAGATCAGTGCCTTCTCATGCTCTCCCACAACCCCAAGAAGGTTTCCAAAGTTAACAAACCCAATGGGATCTTTTGGATTTTCTTCTATCGCTGCATTAAATGCCTTTGCGGCCTCTTCAAATTTTTGTTCTCTCATATACGATACGCCTTGTTCATTAAAATCCATTGTTTTTCCCCTTTTTTGTCGTTGTTAACGTTTAAATCATCATGTATATGTAGAAAAACAGGGAAAACTTTAGGCGCTTTCCCTGTTCTTAATGATTGTATCAATCGTAGCACCACCAAGACACACATCCCCATCATAAAAAACGACAGCCTGTCCTGGCGTAATCGCCCGCTGAGGTTCATGAAAGCGCACCTCAACCCTTTCATCTTCCAACGGATATACCGTTACCTTTTGATCAGGCTGGCGATAGCGAAATTTCGCTGTGCACTCAAACGGTTTTGAGACAGGTTTTGGACTTATCCAATTTGTCTTGATTGCCAAAAGACCATCAGAATAAAGACCGTCATGATGGAACCCTTGACCGACATATAAAATGTTTTTCTCAAGATTTTTGCCAATCACAAACCAAGGCTCACCTGCGCCTCCAATCCCAAGTCCTTGTCGTTGGCCAAGTGTATAATACATTAACCCATCATGCTTTCCTTTAACTTCGCCATCAAGGGTTTGCATTTCACCAGGCTGGGCAGGCAAATAGTTTTGTAAAAACTCTTTAAAATCACGTTCACCAATAAAGCAAATGCCCGTACTGTCTTTTTTCGTCGCTGTTGCTAAACCTGCTTTTATGGCAATTTCGCGCACCTCACTCTTTGGCAGATGTCCAATTGGAAACATAACCTTTGAAAGCTGCTGTTGACTTAACGCATTAAGGAAATAGGTTTGGTCTTTGTTTTCGTCATTTCCGCGCAAAAGCTTATGCTCTCCATCTTCAACGGTAACTTGCGCATAATGACCTGTTGCCACATAATCGGCACCAAGGCTCATTGCATGATTTAAGAAGGCTTTAAATTTTATTTCTTTATTGCACATCACATCAGGATTTGGCGTACGACCCGCTTTATACTCCTCAAGAAAATACGAAAAAACCTTGTCCCAATATTGTTTTTCAAAATTAACAGCATAATATGGAATGCCGATTTGATTACAAACACGAATCACATCATTGTAGTCTTCGGTCGCCGTACAAAAACCACTCTCATCGGTATCATCCCAGTTTTTCATGAAAATTCCGATCACATCATAGCCTTGCTCTTTTAAAAGCAAAGCTGTCACAGATGAATCAACACCGCCAGACATGCCAACGACCACGCGCGTATCTTCCGGTCGTTTTATTTGATTCATTGATCTCACCGCCTTATTCCTTCTTCATTATAAAATAAATTGCTCCTGCTGCTGAAGGCGTTTGACAATTTTCGCAGTTTCTTGTGCCGCTCGTTCAGCCTCGGCTTCTGTGTTTCCTAGCCCAAAGCTAAAGCGAACAGCAGACATCACCCGTTCATGTCCCTCACCAAACATAGCCACAAGCACATGGGAAGGCTCAAGTGAACCCGCTGTACAAGCAGAGCCGCTCGATGCAGCAATTCCAGCCAAGTCTAAATTGACAAGGAGCGCTTCAATATTTACACCTGGAAAACTGACATTTAACACATGAGGGAGTCGATCCTTTTGATGTCCATTCACATGAAAATCAATCCCCTCGCTTGTAAATGTATCAAAAAAGATACGACTAAAGCCAAGATAACGCTCAGCTTTTCCTTGGAAATTGGCCAATGAAAGCTCAACTGCCTTAGCGAAGCCAATAATCGCTGCGACATTTTCCGTTCCAGCTCGGCGTTTTCTCTCTTGTTCGCCTCCATACAAGGTTGGTGTTAAAACGATATTTTCCCGAGTATACAAAAAGCCAATACCTTTTGGACCATTAATTTTATGAGCGGACACCGACACCATATCCACTGGCAATTGGCCAATTTTGAGATCGAGTAATCCAAATGCTTGTACCGCATCAGTGTGAAAAACAGCCTGATGTTCTGCTAGCAGCTGCCCGATTTCCGTAATCGGCTGAATCGTGCCAACCTCATTATTTCCGAACATCAACGTTACAAGGATCGTATCTTCACGTAGTGCCTCTTGAACAGCTCGAACGGATACTTGTCCCGTCTCATCAACTGGGAGGTAGGTAACCTCAAAACCTCGTCGTTCTAATTCCTCACATGCGTGTAGCACGGCATGATGTTCAATTTGTGACGTAATTATATGGCGCCCTTTATCACTGTGCCTAAGAGCATATCCAAAAATCGCCAAATTATCTGCTTCCGTCCCACCGCTCGTAAAAGTCAATTCTGATGGCAAAGCCCCAATATGTTTGGCAATCAAAGCCCTCGCTTCATCCACAGCTTGTCGAGCACGGCGGCCAAACTGATGAATGCTTGAAGGGTTGCCGAAATGCTCAGTAAAGTATGGGAGCATCGCCTCAACAACTTCTGGATACACGGGGGATGTTGCCGCATGGTCCAAATAGATGGATTCCATGAAAATCACCTTCTTTAAACGAAATGTTCCAGGTATTCAAAAGGGTTACCTCAGCCAAAGCCTTTCTCATGCTGCAAAGCAATCGCAAAAAAAGCCCGATTTAAATCCCTTCTGTTTACCTCACTAATGACTAAATATAGAACATGTAATATTCTTGATCACCTTTATCTTCAAAGGTTGCCAAATCTTCCAACGTTGTATTGTCTAATACATCTTTCACTGCATCACGAATTTTTATCCACAAATTACGCTTTGCCGGTTCTTCATCATCAAGAACCTCCACTGGACTAATCGGTCCTTCAAGAACACGAATGATATCACCGACTGTAATGTCCTTTGCATCCTTTGCGAGCATATAGCCACCATAAGCACCGCGAACACTTTTGACAAGCATTGCATTGCGAAGAGGTGCAATAAGCTGCTCCAAATAGTGTTCCGATAAATCATGTTCTTTAGCAATTGATTTTAATGAGATTGGTCCCTCACCGGACTTCTTGGCTAGCGCCATCATGATGGTTAGTCCGTAACGACCCTTTGTCGAAATTTTCATACATCATCCCTCTTTCTAATAAATAATCAACAAACCGCTGGCATTGCGGAAGCGTTACACCGACGACTGACCCGATACCGAAGCAAAACAAAAGTGTTCCAATAAAAACAGGTCCCCCTAAAAACCAGCCAATGGTTAGAACGATGATTTCCATTCCACCTCGGACCCATTGTACCCTCCAGCCCGTCACTTTCGTCAGAGCAAGCATGAGGCTATCGCGAGGTCCAGCCCCACAATGGGGGGCAATGTACAAACCAATCCCATAGCCTATAATCACAATGCCTAAAAGGAGCATAAGTAATTTTATAACAAGTAGATCTTGTATTGGAATAAGCCATAAAAACAAATCAATAAACAACCCAACTAAAAGCATGTTCAAAAATGCCCCGAGCTGCGGCCACTCTTTTGTTAATAATGCCGTTAGGGCAAGGATACAAAATCCGAGAATAATTGACCATGTTCCCACAGTCAAGCCAAATTGTAAGGTTAAACCAATGTGCAAGACGTCCCAAGGTGCACTCCCTAGCTCTGCACGAATCATCAATGCAATGCCAAAGGACATGATCATCACACCGATCATAAAAATAAACCAACGGAGCAAGATGCGTTTTGTTCTCCACTCATTTAACGCTTTTCTCATCTGCTACCCTTCTCTCTATTAAGTCCTTGCCATTATAGCATGAAACCCTTCGTCCATGTTATTTTCTCCAGATTTTTGCATAAATCTGACAGAAGGAAAAGCTCATGCCACTAGGTCCTCATTGGCTTTTTTTCTTGTTTCCATTACACTTAGATGAAACAAAGATAAATGAAGGTGAACGCCATGATCAAACAACCTCTTGCCTATCGAATGAGACCGACTCATATTAATGACGTCATTGGGCAGAAGCACTTATTAGGAGATGGAAAATTGCTACGGCGCATGGTGGAAACGAAACAGCTTTCCTCCATGATATTATATGGGCCACCTGGGATCGGAAAAACGTCGATCGCCAGCGCCATTGCCGGAAGCACAGATATTCATTATAAAATGTTAAATGCAGTTGTGAACAACAAAAAAGATATGGAAATTGCTGTAGAAGAAGCAAAAATGTCTGGACAGCTCATTTTAATTTTAGATGAGGTTCACCGCCTTGATAAAGGCAAACAAGACTTTTTGCTCCCACATCTTGAAAAAGGCCTCTTGATTCTTATTGGTGCTACAACAGCAAACCCTTTTCATTCGATTAACCCAGCAATCCGTAGTCGTTGTCAAATCTTTGAGCTTGAGCCTTTAACGGTAGATGAAATAAAAACAGCTCTAGAACGAGCATTATACGATAAAAAAAGAGGATTAGGAAACGAAAAGGTTGAAATCGCCGAAGAAGCCCTACACCATTTTGCCATCGCCTGTGGAGGAGATGTTCGTTCAGCATTAAATGGACTCGAGCTAGCTGTCAAATCAACGAGAGCAAATGAAGCTGGTGTGAAACAAATTGATCTTGCCACAGCTGAAGAATGCATTCAAAAGAAAAGCTTTCAGCATGATAAAGATGGAGATGCTCATTACGATGTCTTGTCCGCTTTTCAAAAATCAATTCGTGGTAGTGACACGAACGCAGCACTTCATTATTTAGCCCGATTAATTGAAGCTGGAGACCTTATCAGTATTGGAAGACGGCTGCTCGTCACAGCCTATGAGGATATTGGCCTTGCGAATCCACAAGCAGGCCAGCGAACCCTTGCTGCAATCGAAGCAGCAGAACGCCTCGGCTTTCCCGAGGCTCGCATTCCCCTTGCAAATGCTGTCATCGAGCTTTGCCTCTCTCCAAAATCAAATTCTGCCTATGTTGCCTTAGATGCAGCACTTGAAGATATTCGGAAGGGAAAGGTCGGTGACGTTCCTAAGCATTTAAAGGACGCACATTACAGAGGAGCAGCAGAGCTAGGAAGAGGAATTGACTATAAATACCCCCACAATTATGAACACGGATGGGTGAAGCAGCAATATTTGCCTGATATCCACCGCAACAAGCGGTATTATGAACCAAAACGTACAGGTAAATTTGAACAAGCCCTTGCTGACGTTTATGACAAGCTTCGCTAAAAAGTAGCGGACAAACCTTTCATTTAGAGTCTTTCTCAACACATGAGGGACTCTTTTTTTGTGAGTCTATGATTTTCATGACAGTCAATTCATTCATTTTTTTAACAAGGCTAGTATATTTCTATCATACTGGTATAAGTTCATCCCTTTTTGGCAAAAGTACTAACAAATGCAAGAAACATGGAGGAGATGAATCACAATGAAAATAAGACAAGATGCATGGTCACATGAAGATGATGTTTATTTAGCAGAAACCGTTCTACGACACATTACGGAAGGAAGCACCCAGCTTAGAGCATTCGACGAGGTGGGAGATGAATTGAATCGTACTTCTGCTGCATGCGGGTTCCGCTGGAATGCCGTAGTGAGGCAACGTTACGTCACTCAGATTGCGGATGCGAAACGAGAACGAAAAGAGCGAAAACGGGCAAGCTCTTTACACACGTACCAGCTTAAAAAGCCAGTAATGAAGCAGGAACGAGAGCACACTACATCCTCCTCTCTCACTCTAGCGTCTGTCATTCAATTTTTACAGCAACTAACAGACAGTGGTGTTGAGGATCAAAAGCTCCGACAAGAGAAAGAGTCTCTTTTAAAAGAAAACTTAAATCTTTTAACCCGTACGAAAGAGCTTGAATCCGAGCTCCAAAAAACGAAGCAAGAACATCGGATTATTGAAGAGGACTATCAATCATTGATTCAAATTATGAATCGTGCACGTCGAATGGCGATTTTGGAAGAGGACGAGCCTCTTGCAGCCTCAACGTTCAAAATGGATAAAAACGGAAATCTCGAAAAATTAGCAAAATAAATAGCAAAAAGAGGCTGGGACAAAAAAGTTTTTATTGATGAGAAATCCGAACATCATGATCGTTGATGCATAGCATTCGCTTCGGAAATATACTTCGCTTTCCGCGGGCGGCTGGTGAGCCTCCTCGTGCTTTTTGCACTGTGGGGTCTCACCCTTGCCTTTGATCCCGCAGGAGTCTACGTCTGTTTCCTCAGCTAAGGTTGTGCATTGTTCGCATTTTTCAATCATACACGTTCGTTCTGTCCCAGCCTCTCTTGTTCTTGATTGCTCTTTCAACATCATTGTTTAATGATAAAACCATTCTTCAAAAAACAATTCATACTAACGTTCTTTTCACTATCTGATCGACAATGGCTTTAGAATTACCGCTGAATTTCAATCCCATCAAGTAATTTTGTAATGACATGCCCTACCATAATCAACCCTGACACAGAAGGAACAAAAGCGTTTGAAGATGGTGGCATTTTTGCTTTTCGAATCGGTGAATCTTCCGCGGCTTCAGGAACGATTTCTTTTCGAATATCTTCACGAATCCGAATCGGCTGCTCATCCGAATACACGACTTCGATGCCTTTGTGAATGCCTTCCTTCCGAAGTCTTGTCCGCACCACTTTCGCAATCGGATCGTAGCTTGTTTTTGAAATATCTGCAATTCTTAAACGTGTTGGGTCCATTTTGTTTGCCACACCCATACTAGAGATAATCGGAATGTTACGCTTTAAGCATTCTTTCATTAAATGAATTTTATAGGAAATTGTATCGCTAGCGTCAATGACATAATCGAACGGATATTGAAAAAACTCTTCATACGTCTCCTCGGTATAAAACATTTTAAGCGCAATCACTTCACACTCTGGATTGATGTCAGCAATTCGTTCTTGCATTAACTCAACTTTTGAACGTCCAACCGTTGAAAGCAGTGCATGAATTTGACGGTTCACATTCGTAATATCCACATCATCCTTATCAACAAGGACGAGGCGACCTACACCCGAACGTGCTAGAGCCTCCGTTGAAAACGATCCGACTCCACCCACACCTAATACAGCAACCGTGCTGTTTTTTAATCTATCTAAACCATCATGACCAATCGCTAGTTCATTTCTAGAAAATTGATGTAGCATCTTCATTTTTACTCCTTCCAATTCCATCACTTCATTTCTCGGAATCGACTATACCATAGCACAAAAAAAAAGTCTAAGGCTCATTTCCTTAGACATTCCTAATAAGTATGGGCAGAGTCCCAAATGTGCCGTTGTGACCTTGGTTTTGAACCTGCTCTCAAGCAGGTGGGTGCTTCGCTCACTCTTTTTTACGTCCACATATACGAGGCATGTAAGCCAAAGCGAGACTTAAGCTCCCGAT
>NZ_ANNK01000123.1 GCF_000334155.1 Halalkalibacterium ligniniphilum
GAGTCTACGTCTGTTTCCTCAGCTAAGGTTGTGCATTGTTCGCATTTTTCAATCATACACGTTCGTTCTGTCCCAGCCTCTCTTGTTCTTGATTGCTCTTTCAACATCATTGTTTAATGATAAAACCATTCTTCAAAAAACAATTCATACTAACGTTCTTTTCACTATCTGATCGACAATGGCTTTAGAATTACCGCTGAATTTCAATCCCATCAAGTAATTTTGTAATGACATGCCCTACCATAATCAACCCTGACACAGAAGGAACAAAAGCGTTTGAAGATGGTGGCATTTTTGCTTTTCGAATCGGTGAATCTTCCGCGGCTTCAGGAACGATTTCTTTTCGAATATCTTCACGAATCCGAATCGGCTGCTCATCCGAATACACGACTTCGATGCCTTTGTGAATGCCTTCCTTCCGAAGTCTTGTCCGCACCACTTTCGCAATCGGATCGTAGCTTGTTTTTGAAATATCTGCAATTCTTAAACGTGTTGGGTCCATTTTGTTTGCCACACCCATACTAGAGATAATCGGAATGTTACGCTTTAAGCATTCTTTCATTAAATGAATTTTATAGGAAATTGTATCGCTAGCGTCAATGACATAATCGAACGGATATTGAAAAAACTCTTCATACGTCTCCTCGGTATAAAACATTTTAAGCGCAATCACTTCACACTCTGGATTGATGTCAGCAATTCGTTCTTGCATTAACTCAACTTTTGAACGTCCAACCGTTGAAAGCAGTGCATGAATTTGACGGTTCACATTCGTAATATCCACATCATCCTTATCAACAAGGACGAGGCGACCTACACCCGAACGTGCTAGAGCCTCCGTTGAAAACGATCCGACTCCACCCACACCTAATACAGCAACCGTGCTGTTTTTTAATCTATCTAAACCATCATGACCAATCGCTAGTTCATTTCTAGAAAATTGATGTAGCATCTTCATTTTTACTCCTTCCAATTCCATCACTTCATTTCTCGGAATCGACTATACCATAGCACAAAAAAAAAGTCTAAGGCTCATTTCCTTAGACATTCCTAATAAGTATGGGCAGAGTCCCAAATGTGCCGTTGTGACCTTGGTTTTGAACCTGCTCTCAAGCAGGTGGGTGCTTCGCTCACTCTTTTTTACGTCCACATATACGAGGCATGTAAGCCAAAGCGAGACTTAAGCTCCCGATAAAAAGGTGTTGGCTCAAAACGTAAAGAAGTGAACGTACACCTCAGGACTCTGTCTTTCTTGGGATAATAATAACACAAAAGAAATTCCAGCTTCAAGTGCTTTTTATCATTTTTCACAATCTTCTGTGTTTTATCACTTTTGGCTTCTTTTAATTTGTATGGTACAGTTGCGCTAACCAACAAATCCTTATGGAGGCTGAATCATGACACTTTTGGCAACTCAACGTTGTATCGAAATTCGGCAAGAAATAGGCTGGACTGAGAAACGTATCATTGAGAACGAATATGAGATGAAGCTATACCATGATAAAGTAACAGTGAGAGAAACGACCTACCCGATTCATACAATTTTTGATGTTTCGTACCGAAAAAAACCAAAAGCTCTCGGCTATCTTTATCTTCATACAAATGGGGGGGTTCGAACCTATTACATAAAGGAAGAACCGGGAGCTTTTATTGACGCCTACCAGCAGCTTAAGCGCGAAGACTCACGCTTGCGTTGAGTGCTTCAGATTCTTTTTGGCTCCATCCAATTGAGCCTTCACCATATATACGATAGGTAGTGATTGGCAGCTTGTCTTCTACATGCTGTAGAACATCTTCATATACCGCTAAAAGCCATGCCTCTCCTTCTTCATGTTTGATCGTTTTTATTGTTTGACAAGGTAGACTGTCAATTGCTTCAGCGGTCTTTTGCACTTCCTGCGGTGTGACCATCACTAATAACCGAGTAACTCGCTTTTTTGAAGATTGTTCCACTGAGGGAACAATGCGTTTTCCTCTAAAATGCTCATGAAATAAAAAATCCTCAATCATGCTATTTGCGGTTGCCTCCTTCCCAGCTCCAGGTCCTATAAAAAGAAGACGTTGAATGTCTTTTCCTTCAAGGGTCACTGCATTCGTTACACCATGGACCGTTGAAAAAGGATGGTCATTTGTAAAAAATGTTGGAGCAACCGATCCATGGATTTCTCCGTTTTTTATAGACGCTCTTCCGCTCAGCTTTAAGGTAAGCCCAAGCTGCTGTGCAAATGAGGTATGCCAATCAAGGATTTCGTTAAGCCCTTTGCGTTGAATGGACTCTTTGTTTGGCCATTTTCCAAAGCACAATCGGCTCAAGATACGGAGCTTATACCAAGCATCAAATCCTTCAATGTCATCCGTTGGATCTGCTTCAGCATATCCAAGACGCTGTGCCTCTTCCAGCACATCTTGAAACGAACGGCCATGCTCAACCATCTCTGTAACCATGTAGTTCGTCGTTCCATTTAAAATTCCTGACACAGTATGGACATTTGTTGTCATTAGTGATCCCTTTATCGCATTAATGATCGGAATTCCACCAGCAACTGATGCTTCGAACGCAAGATATGTCCCGTACTCTTGTGCGATTTTTTCCAACGTTTCCCCTCGCTCTGCTAAAAGCTTTTTATTCGCTGTTACAACGGGAACCCCTTTTTCTAGAAAATAACGCACATAATCAAATGCGGGTTCAATCCCTCCCATTGCTTCAAAGACGACATCAAAGGAGTGGCGATGGAATTCATTCCAGTTTTCAGAAAAAGCGGACAGGTCAAGCTCTCTTTTCTTCTTCCGATCTTTGACGAGAATCGCTTGAACAATTGGCTCGCTCCCTAGTATTTCTGTAAGTTCACTTCTCGTCTTAGTTATCCGTTCAAATACACCTCTCCCAACTGTCCCAAAGCCAATAATTCCAATCTGTGTCATCGTTATCTGCTCCTTTATCGTTAATATATTGTAACCTTCATGAGCGTCTCGCTCTTCCCACTTAAATGGGAACGAGGCCGTCAAGTAACGCTAAGCAACCTTTCAATGAAGGGGTGTGAGCGGAAGGGCTTCATTGTTTCATCAACTTGCAGTGAAGCTCCGTCCCCTTTTCCACAGAAAAAACCTTTCCGATAAGGAAAGGTTTTTGACTGCCTTTACTTATCTTTCAGAATGAAATCATTCTGCTGAACGTAGCACCTTTGTTTGCTTGGCAGGCAAACCGGTTGCCGGGCGTCATTGGGTCAGTCCCTCAGCCTCTCTTGATAAGTGTTCTTATTTACTTATTTTTGCAATTATCGTTGGTATAACTTGTAAAAATTATACGAACGATTTCAATCTTTGTCAATGAAATTTACACATTGACCTTATCTGGCTTTTTTCCAATAATCGAAAGGTTTAAATCAATCAATTGCTCAACGCTTACCTCACTCGGAGCATTTGTTAACAAGCAGCTTGCACTCGCCGTTTTAGGGAAAGCGATCGTTTCGCGCAAGTTTGTACGACCTGCAAGAATCATAATAAAGCGATCCAATCCTAAAGCAATCCCACCATGAGGCGGTGTCCCGTATTCGAAGGCTTCCATCAGGAACCCGAATTGCTCCTTCGCTTCCTCTGGAGAAAAACCAAGTGCCTCAAACATTTTTTCTTGCACATCTCTTTGATATATCCGCTGGCTTCCGCCGCCAAGCTCGTAGCCATTTAACACAAGGTCATAGGCATCTGCACGAGCACTGCCAGGGTCTGTTGCAAGCGTCTCAATATCTTCCTTTTTAGGACTTGTAAACGGATGGTGAAGGGCTACATAGCGCTTCGCTTCCTCATCATATTCAACAAGTGGGAAGTCAACGACCCAAAGGAAGTTAAACGTATCTTTATCAATTAAATCGAAGTCCTTACCAAATTTTAAGCGCAACGCCCCAAGGCTATCAAATACCACTTGCTTTTTGTCTGCACCAAAGAACAATAAGTCATTCACTTCTGCATCCATCACATGTAGTAGATTTGCCGTTTGCTCTTCATTGAAGAATTTCGCAATTGGGCCTTTTAGTCCGTCTTCCTCTA
Source organism: Halalkalibacterium ligniniphilum (assembly GCF_000334155.1). GTDB lineage: Bacteria > Bacillota > Bacilli > Bacillales > Bacillaceae_D > Halalkalibacterium > Halalkalibacterium ligniniphilum. The sequence continues at coordinate 4,045 of NZ_ANNK01000123.1, forward strand.
CTTTTAGCCACGCTAAACCTTTTGCACCGTAAGGCTTCACATAATCAGCTAAGGCATCAATCTCTTTTCGAGACAATTTATTGGCTCCATCTTTTAACGTTAGTCCTTTTACAATGCCTCCATTGTTTAAAGCGTTAGTGAAAACTTTAAAATCAGTGTCCTTTACGATATCTGAAAGCTCCACCAATTCAAGTCCAAAGCGTGTATCAGGTTTGTCCGAGCCATAGCGATTCATCGCTTCATCATAGCTTAGACGCGGCAAAGGTAATGAAAGCTCGACACCTTTTATCTCCTTCATGATTTTTGCCATCATTTTTTCGATCATTGCCAGTAAATCTTCTTTATCCATAAACGATGTTTCAATATCCACTTGTGTGAACTCAGGCTGGCGATCCGCTCGCAAGTCTTCATCACGGAAGCAGCGAACGACTTGATAGTAGCGCTCAAACCCAGACACCATTAATAACTGCTTGAAAATTTGTGGCGATTGAGGGAGCGCGTAAAACTCACCATGATGCACACGACTTGGAACCAAATAATCACGAGCTCCTTCTGGCGTGCTTTTTGTTAGCATTGGCGTTTCAATTTCAAGAAATGCCTCTTCATCTAAGAAGTCGCGAATCAGCTTTGTTGTTCGGTGACGTAGCTTAAACGTTTCCTGCATATCCGGACGGCGTAAGTCTAAATAGCGATATTTCAAACGAACATCCTCAGACGCCTCTGTATCTGCTTCAATTTGGAAAGGCAATGGCTTCGCCATATTCAAAATCGTGACTTTATCGACAAAAACCTCAATTTCTCCTGTGGAGATTTTATCATTGAAGGTGCTCGGGTCACGCTTTAAAACCGTTCCTTCTACATCTATGACATATTCATTACGAATTCGTTCTGCTGTAGCTAATGCATCTGGAGAAATTTCCGTGTTGAACACAAGCTGAACGATTCCTGAACGGTCTCGTAAATCAATAAAAATCACTTGCCCTAAATCACGGCGTTTTTGTACCCACCCTTTTAATTGTACACGCTCTCCAATGACGTGTTCAGACAGTTCTCCACATTGATGTGTTCTTCCAATCATCGCTTAATGGCCTCCTCTAGTGTGTTCTTGCATATAATGAATGAACTCGTGAAGAGAAACCTCCACTTGTTCCCCTGTTTCCATTGACTTCACATTAATCTTTCCGGCATTCAATTCATCTTCACCAAGAACAGCCGTGTACCGTGCTTTTAATCGGTCTGCCGCTTTAAACTGTGCTTTCATTTTTTTATCTAAATAATCCTTATCAGCAGTCATTCCAGCTGCTCTTAATTGGTGCAAAATCTCCACAGCTTTATCTTTTGCCGCCTCTCCAAGAGCAACGACATAACAATCAAGCTTTTGCTCTACAGGAATTTCAACCTTCTTTGTTTGTAAGGCCATGATTAGGCGCTCAATGCTGAGAGCAAATCCAATACCTGGCGTGCTTGGTCCACCGAGATCTTCCACTAGCCCGTTGTAGCGACCTCCGCCACAAAGTGTGGTGATCGCCCCAAACCCTTCGCCGTCAATCATAATTTCAAATGCAGTGTGGTAATAATAATCAAGACCGCGGACGAGTGTCGCATCAACTTCATAACGTACACCGACGGCATCCAAATGCTGCTTCACCTTTTCAAAATACTGTTTTGATTCAGCATTTAAGTAATCAAGAATCGCAGGTGCAGAGCTCATCAATTCATGATCACGGTCTTTTTTACAATCCAAAATTCGCAGTGGGTTTTTTTCAAGTCGTGTTTGACAGTCTTCACAAAACTCGCCAATGCGTGGCTTAAAATGATCGATTAAAGCTTGGCGGTGAGACATTCTGCTCTCTTTATCACCAAGACTGTTTAACACAAGCTTTACATTTGGTAACCCAAGCTCCTTGTAAAAATCCATTGCTAATGCTAGAACTTCAGCATCAATGCTAGGATCGGCACTTCCTAGTGCTTCAACCCCAAATTGAACGAACTGACGCATCCGACCTGACTGTGGTCGTTCATAGCGAAACATCGGTCCAATATAGTAGAGCTTTTTCGGCTGATTTGCTTGTCCAAATAATTTCTTTTCAACAAACGATCGTGCCACCGCTGCTGTTCCCTCAGGACGAAGTGTGAGGCTTCGATCTCCACGGTCCTTAAAGGTGTACATTTCCTTTTGTACAATATCTGTCGTATCACCGACACCCCGTTGGAACAGCTCTGTCTGTTCAAAAATTGGTGTCCGAATCTCGTGGTAATTATAGCGACGGCATAGGTCTTGCGCCTTTGCTTCAACCCATTGCCAAATTTCTACATCACCTGGCAGTATATCTTGTGTTCCTCTAGGGATTTGGATAGCCATTTTTCTGTCCCTCCATTTTTTTACCTTGCGAACTTGTTTCCATTCCATATCGAATGAGCAACTGCTCTTGTAAGACTCTTCTATGCACTTGAACAGTCATGATTGAACGTCATAAGGGCGTTTCATTGATTTAATAACAAAAAAACTCCCATCCTTGATGATTGATCATCAGGGACGAGAGTTACCCGTGGTGCCACCCTTATTGAAGCAAAGCAGTGCTTCCTCTTTCGTGCAGTTAACGCCTGCAGACGTTCTCCCTTACTGACTGCGATAGTGTTCAGAGAAACTCCTCGAAGGTGTTCGTTCATCAAGACAGCTTTAGAAGGCTTCCAGCCGCAGACCTTCCTCTCTAGTAAAACTGCACCCTTGATTACTTTTCCTTTTCATTGGAATGGTTTCATGTCGATTCATTCATTTGAGTTCTATCATACGAATGAACCGTACCGATTGTCAATAGTCTAATTACGACTTAATTTGTTTTTAAGAAGACGGACATCATGAAGAGAGATGCCAAATTCAGAAGCAAGCTCAAAGGAGGTCCGCTCCTGCTCTTTTTCAATAAAATGATGAAAATTCACATCAAAAACAGATTCTGTACGTGTAGGGGCAGCTGGTCGTTGACGAGAATGCATACGCTTCATCCTTTTTTCAAGCATTTTTTAGCTAGTATGACCAACCAATGCTGTTTTCTTACACGTATATTTTCAGAAAACGTCCGTATCGTCTAAAGCCATCTGAAACAGTAGATTTATTTAGATTCAACAATCAGGGTAACAGGCCCATCATTTGTAAGACGAACGTCCATCATTGCACCGAAGACACCTGTTTCTACCTTTAATCCTTTCGCACGTAATTCATCGTTAAAGCGCTCATACAATCCTTTTGCTAATTCAGGCTTAGCCGCTTCCATAAAGTTCGGACGGCGCCCTTTTCTACAATCCCCATATAACGTAAATTGGGAAATAGACAAAATGTCTCCTTCCACATCAAGAAGAGACAGATTCATTTTTCCTGCCTCATCTTCAAAGATTCGAAGGTTCGCGATTTTATCACTCAGATAGCGAATATCCTCTTCGGTGTCTTCATGGGTAATACCGACCAAGAGGACAAGTCCCTGCTTGATGGCGCCAACGGTTTCACCATTGACGGTAACAGAAGCATCCTTTGCTCTCTGAAGCACCACTCTCATTTGCATCCAACTCCAATGTTATTCCTAGTGCATAATTCGTCGTACGGAATAAATATCTTGTAATTGTTTAATTTTTTCCACCACTTTGTGTAGATGATCAATGTTATGAATGGAAATGGTCATATGAATGGTTGCAACCTTATTTCGGTGATCCGAGCGACCAGACACGGCACTAATGGTCGTCTTTGACTCTGTCACAGCTTGAAGTACTTGATTGAGCAACCCATTCCGATCATAGCCTGTAATCTCGATATCAACGTTATAGCTTTTGCTTTGCTGACTGCCGCCTTCCCATTCAACTGGCAGCAACCTGCTTTCAGCTTCTTTCGTATTCACATTCGGACAATCGGAGCGATGAATCGATACTCCGCGCCCTTTCGTAATAAAACCGATAATTTCATCACCAGGCACCGGATTACAGCAGCGCGATAATCGGATTAACAGGTTATCAACACCTTTTACTCTTACGCCTGTCGTTGTTTTCTTTTTAGGAGCAAAGTTCTGAATTTCAGAAATGGCTTCTGCCAATGATTGCTCTTCCTGCTCTTGATCGAGTTGTTTACGAAGCTTTTCAGTCAGTCTTGTGACAATTTGCTTTGGACTTATCCCACCATAGCCCGCTGCCGCAAACATATCCTCTTCACCAGCAAAGCTAAACTTATTCGCCACGTCGGCTATATTTTCAGCTGTTAATACCTCTTTTGGATCAAACTCTTGAGCCCGGATTTCTTTTTCAACAAGCTCACGGCCTTTTTCAACGTTTTCTTCTCGCCGTTCCTTTTTAAACCATTGTTTGATTTTATTTTTTGCTTGAGATGACTGGGTGATCTTTAACCAATCTTGACTTGGCCCGTAGGAATGCTTAGATGTTAACACTTCAACGATATCCCCTGTTTTTAATTCATGATCAAGGGGTACCATTTTTCCATTCACTTTTGCACCAATGCAGCGATTTCCAATTTCCGTATGAATCCTAAAAGCAAAATCAAGTGGGACAGAACCACGAGGCAGCTCTATCACATCACCCTTTGGAGTGAAAACAAAAACCATATCTGAAAACAAATCCATTTTCAGTGATTCCATAAACTCTTGGGCATCGTTTGTGTCATTTTGCCATTCAATAATTTCACGAAACCATGTAAGCTTGTCCTCTACGGTTTTTTTCGCTGAAGCCGACTTTCCTTCCTTGTATGCCCAGTGTGCTGCAACCCCGTATTCTGCAACACGGTGCATATCCTCTGTTCGAATTTGGACTTCAAGCGGATCCCCATTCGGCCCTACAACGGTCGTATGCAAAGACTGATACATGTTTGCTTTTGGCATGGCAATGTAGTCTTTAAATCGCCCTGGCATTGGCTTCCAAATCGTATGGATAACCCCTAAGCATGCATAGCAGTCTTTAATGCTTTTCACGATAATACGTACAGCAAGTAAATCATAAATTTCGTTAAACTGCTTGTTTTGAAGCACCATTTTCCGATAAATACTATAGATGTGCTTTGGTCGTCCTGAAATTTCTGCGTTCACTTTCACTTCCGCTAAATCATGACGAATTTTATCCATTACATCTGAAATGTAGAGCTCCCGTTCCGCACGCTTTCGTTTCATCAAATTAACAATTCGGTAGTATTGCTGCGGATCCAAATACCGTAAGGCAATATCCTCGAGCTCCCACTTAATTGTCGAAATCCCAAGACGGTGTGCAAGTGGTGCAAAAATTTCCAGCGTTTCATTTGAGGTAATACGCTGCTTTTCTGGCGGCATATATTTTAATGTCCGCATGTTATGAAGGCGATCGGCCAGCTTAATCAAAATCACGCGAATGTCTTTTGCCATTGCGACAAGCATCTTGCGGTGATTTTCAGCCTGCTGTTGTTCCTTTGATTTGTATTTAATTTTCTTTAATTTTGTGACACCATCAACAAGCATCGCAACTTGCTCATTAAATTCTTTTTCTAATGCTTCAACTGTTACTTCTGTATCTTCAACCACATCATGAAGCAAGGCTGCAGCAATCGTATTAGGATCTAGCTGAAGATCAATGATAATTCCCGCTACTTGAATCGGGTGCAAAATGTAAGGCTCCCCTGATTTCCTAAACTGCCCTGAATGAGCCTTTTCCGCATATTGATAAGCTTTTTGTAAAAAAGCGATGTCCCTCTCACCTAGGTATTGACTCGCTTTTTCAAGGACTTGATCTATGGTCATGGAATCACCTATTTACCGTTTCTATGATTTCTTTATATTATCGTTAAGTTTTCGCCTGATGTAAAGGGAAACAACCGAATTTTGTCGAGCCATTATTGTACAGTTTGTCACAAAATTCACAAGATGCTGTTGATGGGGGTTTTAGGCTCTTCTTCAAAGCATGATCTTTCTGTCACTAAAGCCAGCGGTACGTCTATGTAAGCGGAAGTGCTTCATTGATTCATCGACTTGTACTGAAGCTCCGTTCCCTTTTCCGCCTAAACAGCATGAACGGCCTGCTCTTCCTACTTGGATGAAAAAGAGCTTATCAGATCATTATGTGGACCATTTCTAATGAAGGAGGTGTGAGCGACAGGCTTCTTGTTTTGTCATCCTGAAAGCTCCGTCCCCTTTTCCATAAAAGAAAAGAAGAGCACTCAAAATTGAGCCCCTTCTTTTGCATGTTATTCATATTTCATTAAAGAAAAAATATCGTAGCCTTTTAGCTTTTCACGACCATCTAAGTAGCCAAGCTCAATCATAAATGCAATTCCAGCAACTTCTCCGCCTAATTGCTCTACCATTTTTATCGTCGCTTCAATCGTTCCACCCGTTGCTAATAAGTCATCAGTAATCATAACGCGCTGACCTTTCTGAATGGCATCACGATGAATCGTTAAGCTATCTTTGCCATACTCCAAGCCATAGTCGACAGAAATGACCTCACGAGGCAGCTTACCTGCCTTACGAACCGGAATGAATCCCTTCCCAAGAGAATAGGCAATAGGACAACCAACTACAAAACCACGGGCCTCAGGACCAACAATAATATCAGCCTTCTTTTCTTTGGCGAAGGCAGCCATCTCATCGATCGCTTTCTTGTATACTTCTCCATCTTGCATTAACGTCGTGATATCTTTAAAACGGATGCCTTCCTTCGGATAATCTTCTACAATCGTAATATAATTCTTAAAATCCATTAGCTAATCGTCTCCTTGCTTCCACGTACTTGTATCACATTTGAAAACCATTGTTTTAATTGCTCATAGGATGAATAAACAAATTCATTTTCAATCTGAGCCTGCTCCTGCTTTCGACGAAATGTTATCGATTCATCAAGTCCTTTTTTCTCTGGCTTTTCCGTGACCGTTATTTTCCCATCACTTATTGTAACAAACCCAAGCTCTAAAAACACCTTGGACATAAAGGTAATGGTCTGATTTGACCATCCCTTATGCTTAGCAAGCCGTTCTGCATGTGCTTTCAAATCAAACGTTCGTTGTTTGACTAAAAAGGAATAAAACCATTTAAAGTGCTCTCTCGTGGGATTGGTTGTAAAAAAGGAGTCTTCCTGTTGATAAAAGATCGTATAAATACGGCTTGGAAATCCTTTTCCTTGAAAAAATTGCCGCAATTGACTTCGCTCATTCGGAGCATCTAGAAAAACAACGTACCGCCCATCAAGAACTGGTAAGCTTGTTTTATCGGTACCATTGAAAATCTCAAATTCTTCTAGACCTAATTTAGCTTTTGTTTCTGGTTGAAAAGAAACAAGCAATCGTTCTTCCTCTGGTAAACACCTCAGGCGCTCGGCAAGCTTTGCCTGCTGAATACTGCGCCAGTCAAAAAGCTGCCAATCATGCACCGCTACGTCTTGTAACATGAACTGAGGCTTAATGTGCCCATTCCATTCGTTGATCGATAGTGTGCCAATAGCCGATACACTTGCAGACGATGAAATTTCATCATACAAATAACCGAATTGAAACCCAATTCCATCAAGGGTTACACCATTTTGCTGAAAAGCGATTTTTAAATGATTCGATTCGCTGCCAATTTGTCTCATTTGCGCAATATGAACGTCCTTTAGCATGACCTTGGGCAATGGGTTACTGACGCCAAAGGGAGCAAGCTCCTCCATTTCTTTGATGGTGGCTATGGAAACCTCATCGACTGATGCCACAAGATCAATTTTCGTGATCGGAATAAAGTCGTCTGCTGTTAGGCTTTCCTTCGCTTGCGCATTGAGTCTTTGCCTTAAAAGATCAACATCCTCTAGCTTCATTGTTAAACCAGCAGCCATGGGATGCCCACCAAAATGAGGAAGAATGTCACGGCTGACCGAAAGCTCTGCAAAAATGTCAAATCCCTCAATACTACGTGCAGACCCTTTCGCAAGCCCTTTCTCCCGATCATAGCTTAGCACAATGGTCGGTCGATAATAGCGCTCCACTAAGCGTGATGCTACAATCCCAATCACACCAGGGTTCCAGCCTTCCCCACCAACAATGAGAACAGGATGCTCATCTGGAGGAAAGTCGCGCTCCACTACTTGAATCGCTTGCTCAGCTAGTTCACTGACAATTGATTGACGTTCTTTATTCAACACATCAATTTCATCTGCAAGCTGTCGTGCCTCTTCTTCATCTGCCGTTATAAGCAGCTCTACAGCTGGCCTTGCTGAATCTAACCGACCGGCCGCATTAATCCGCGGCCCTATACCGAACCCAACATGCTCTGCCTGTAACGGCTCATTTTCACGAAAGCCACACACCTTTTTTAATGCGCGAATACCAGGCTTAGAGGATGCTTGAAGCGCCGCAAGCCCTTGCTTAGCAAGAAGGCGATTTTCATCAACAAGTGGAACTAAGTCTGCAATTGTACCAATCACTACAAGATCTAATAGTTCATGTGGGACTCTTCCTAGCAGAGCATGAGCCACTTTAAAAGCAACACCCACACCAGCTAAACCTTTAAAAGGGTATGTGCACCCTGGCTTTTTTGGATTAATGATGCTATATGCATCTGGTAAAACCGGAGGTGCTTCATGGTGATCAGTTACAATAAAATCAAGCCCAATTTCCTTGGCGACCTCCGCTTCGTGAACGGCTGCGATTCCTGTATCCACGGTGACAACAAGGGAATACCCCTCCGTTTTAGCCCAACGGAGCGCAGATTCATTCGGTCCATACCCTTCTGTAAATCGATTGGGAATGTAATAATCAAAAATTGCCCCAAGCTCTCGTAATGTATAAACCATTACAGACGTGCTGCTTACACCGTCGGCATCATAGTCACCAAAAACTAAGAGGCGTTCGCCATTCGTAATCGCCTCTTGAATTCTCTTGACCGCCTTTTCCATTCCATCTAGTAAAAACGGATCATAATAATCAAGTTTTTCTTTATGTAAGAAACGCTTTGCTTCTTCTATTGTTTCAATTCCACGATTTAGAAGAAGCTTCGCAATAAGCGGTTGGATCTGCAAATGTTCGACAAACGCTTGAACTTTCTCATCTTCCTGTTGTTGTACTTTCCATCTAGTCCTAGGCTTTAACATACAAACACCCCTTGACCTTCCTATTATACAAGAGGAGGTAAGGGGTGACAATCTTGATTTTACTCCGCGTTTTCAACTTTAGAATGTTTTTCAGACAATGTTTCAGCATCTCCCTTTTGCTTTTCGTTTCCTTCATAAGGCAGATTTTTAGACAGTTCTTTTCCTGCCTTTAAGCGGCGAATTTCTGCTTGAAGCTTATAAATTCGAACCATGCCAAGACCTCCAGCAAAAATACTTCCCATTAAAACCGAGCCTAATATAACAAGAATTAGTGGCCATTCTGCTGTACCAGCTAAGTAGTTCACTTGCACAGCATCTACATTAATCACAGCAAAAATTGCAATTAAAATCGCAGCAACCAGCCCTAAGATTAGTCCCCATTGTCCCCTCATTGCTTTCTCATCCTCCAGTTTACTCGAGTGCATACACCTAGACGAGCATAACTTTATGTTTCTACTTACCATTTTGTTTACTATAAGCGTTTCTACAGTTCTTTATTCATACCAATACCCAGTAATACATGAACAAAAACATGAACAACAGATCACGTCTCTAAATCTCTATTTCTCAAACTTCGACATAAAAAAACAAAATTCCTTCTAGCTCTCTCATTCTGTCAAAAAAACTGCACCTCCAATTGTTCATTATGTCCAACAATTAGGGTGCAGTTCAAACAAGCCACGGTCTTGTTTTTTATGGGCCAAGCTCTTCTTCAGGCTGTGAAGGTCTGCTAGAAAATTTCTTTTTTTCAAGCTGCTTGGCCTTCCAAACAACCCAGAGCTGGGCTGCAAGAAACATGGAAGAATAGGTTCCTGCAACAAGTCCGACAAGTAATGCAAAAGCAAAGGAGCGAATGGCTTCCCCGCCAAAGACACAGATCGCTGCTGCCGCAAACAAAACAGTTAATACCGTGTTTATTGAGCGAGCAAGCGTTTGAACAAGACTTTTATTAACAATCTTCGCCAAGTCATCAAAGCCTTTTACTCTTTTCGCATACTTTAAATTCTCACGGATACGGTCAAAGGTTACAATCGTGTCATTGATCGAATAACCTACGACCGTCAAAACCGCAGCAATGAACGGAACGTTCACTTCAATTTGCAACAAACTAAAGACGGCGATAATAAAAAATGCATCATGGAGCAAAGCTACAATGGCTGCAACCCCATATAGAAATTCAAATCGAAACGACACATAAATACAAATCCCCAAGGACGCAATTAACACGGAGATTATCGCATTTCGAGCAAGCTCCTGTCCAACCGTAGGGGAGACGGTACTAATATTTGGCTCTGACCCATATTTTTCCGAGAAATAGGTTTGAATTTCAGCCACTTCATCTGCGTTTAATACCCCGATAAACCGTGCATACGCTAATTCATTTGAGTCCCCTGCTAGTGTAATATCATCAGGCTCATATCCTGATCCAATCGCTGCAAAATCGTCTGCAATTTGCTCGGCTGTTAACGAGTTTGGACTCATTACCTCAACTCGTGAACCACTTTCAAAATCAATACCTAAGTTTAAACCAAGCGTAAGAAGACAAATCACACCGAGAATAAAGGAGACCCCTGAGAAGACGAAAAACTTTTTTCGATGCTTGACAAAATCAATGTCTCGATTTTTAAAGTTCACTAATCTCACGCTCCTTTACACCGAATAAACGAGGTTTTTTGTTCAGGACCCGACTATTCACCCATAGTCCTAATAATAAGCGTGAGCCATAGACCGCTGTAATAAAACTAACTAATATACTAACGATTAACATCACAGCAAACCCTTGAACAGAGCTTGTCCCGAAATAAAAAAGTACAGCAGCAGCAAGAATCGTCGTAATGTTTGCATCAAAAATCGTTGTCAAAGAGCGGCGACTTCCCGATTTAAAGGAGGACATAATTGACTTACCTGAGCGAATCTCCTCTTTTATCCGTTCATAGGTTAAGATATTCGCATCAACCGCCATCCCGACACCAAGGATTAATGCTGCTACACCTGGTAAGGTAAGAACTGCTCCCATCCAGTTAAACACTAAGAGCACTAAGTAGATATATACGCTTAATGTAATAACTGCAATCATTCCCATAAAACGATAATAAAAGATCATGTAAACAAAAATTAACGCGACTCCAATAAAACCTGCGTACACTGTCTTTTGAAATGCTTGCTCTCCAAGTGAGGCCCCGACAGAGTTCGAAAACACCTCTTCTAACTCAACTGGAAGAGAGCCTGCATTTAAAACATCTGCAATAAAGCGTGTCTCTTCAACTGTAAACCCACCGCCGCGGCTCTCGATCATAACATCTCTCGTATTTAGCGTCTGGGTAACAGATGCTGCAGAAATGTATTTTGGATCTGGTTTCAATGCTTCTTCAGCAAAAGAGTCGACACCCTCTTCAAAGTCTAACCATATGACAAGGAGGTTTTCTCCTGCTGGGCGTTGCGAAATTTCACGAGTTACTTCTCCAAACAGGCTTGGATCCCGGAGTGTTAACGTAACAATTGGCTCATTCGTCTCACCAAAGGATGCACTCGCTCCATTTTCTTGCAAATCACTACCATCTAGCAGCACTTCGTCGTTTACATCTCGTATTGTTAGGTTCGCTTCGGTTGAGAGAAGTTCTCTGGCAGCTTGCTGATCGTCAATTCCCGCTAGCTGAACACGAATCCGATTTTCTCCCTCTATTTGAATATTTGGTTCAGAAACCCCTAACACGTTCACACGTTGGTTCAGTGAACCGACCGTTGCCCTTAACATATCCTCATTTATGACGTCGCCTTCCTTCGCTTGAACTTCATAGAGAATTTCAAATCCACCTTGAAGGTCGAGTCCTAGCTTAATCTCTCTCGTAATTCCCATAACCGTTTGGCTTATCAAAACAGCTAAAAGAATAACAATTAGAAAAAAAGCAAAAATCCGGCTCTTTTTCACCATGTTACGTTTTGCCTCCTTCTCTTCCCCTGTAGGCCTGCCTTTTTTGATTAAGATAAGCGCCTAAACATTGCTCTTCCTTAATGACTTAAGACGAAGCCCTTTTCTACAATACTCCCTATTATATCCGTCATTAAAAAATCCTGTCAATTTACCACGAAACCATCCGAAAATTCCAATATGAAATATGCTTATAGCATGTAACGTGCTAAATGAAAGAGACGTTTTTCATTTTGCCTCTAATTCTTTGAACCAATCCTCTGGCTCCTTGTATGCATTCATCGTTAGCCATGTCATGTAAAACTGAGGAGATAACGTAAGAATCACATTGACAAATTCATATAACGGTATGAATTCCTTTTTTTTTCGTAGCTTGTATTGTACACAATCCCACACCTCTTGCTCCGTTGCCCGTTCATAGCCAAGAAAATGGAACTCGTCTAGCTTGTTTAAAACAGCTGGACGAACCTGTTCACGCCACACCTCAAATTGTTGTTTTTCACTCATCCATTACACCTCACTAACTTGTCATGCTTGACCCATTACTAAGCATATAAATAATATTGGTAAATTTCCATCATTTTTTAAAAGGCAGGGGCTGCTCATGTCAAAACAGACGTTCTTGAAAGGGACTTTTATTCTCATCATAGCAGGATTAGTGACAAGATTTCTCGGTTTTGTGAACAAAATCGTTGTGGCACGAATTATGGGCGCTGAAGGTGTTGGTTTATACGCAATGGCTGTGCCAACACTCCTTTTAGTCATTACGATTACTCAGCTCGGCCTCCCTGTTGCAATCTCAAAGCTTGTGGCAGAGGCCGGTGCCAGTGGTAACAAACGTCGAATTAAACAAATCCTCGTCGTGTCCTTATTTCTGACAAGTATTTTAAGCGTCATCTTTACATTTGGAATGGTCACCTTTGCCCCCGTCATTGCATCTACTTTTTTGACCGACGCGCGTGCTTATTGGCCTCTTATTGCCATTGCTCCAATCGTTCCAATTGTTGCCCTCTCCTCAGTGATGCGGGGATACTTTCAAGGCTTGCAAAATATGAAGCCGACAGCCTATTCCCAAGTGATTGAACAGCTCGTCCGAATTACGTTAGTCGCTGTTTTCACAAGCGCATTTTTACCAATGGGTGTAGAATACGCAGCAGCTGGCGCCATGATTTCTGTCGTGTTTGGAGAACTAGCCTCCTTACTGTATATGATTTTTATGTTCAAAGGCCATAAACAGTTTCGTATTCGACGTGCTTTTTTTCAGCAACTGCGGGAAGGCAAGCAAACGTTTCGCGACTTAATGAGCATTGCTCTACCAACAACAGGGAGTCGCCTTGTCGGTTCGATTTCGTTTTTCTTTGAACCGATCGTTGTCGCTCAAAGCTTGGCTTTAGCTGGGGTTACAACCGTAATTGCAACACAGCAATATGGGGAGCTTGCCGGCTTTGTTATTCCCCTTTTAATGCTCCCTACCTTTATTACCTATTCATTATCCGTATCTCTCGTTCCTGCCATTAGTGAAGCCGCGGCCCAGAAACGTTTTTCTTTAATTCATCACCGTCTCGGTCAAGCTCTTCGACTCGCTATGATCTCAGGAGGGATCTCCATTGTCATCCTTTATGTCTATGCAGAGCCTATCATGCAATTAATGTACAATGCGCCTTCAGTTGCAGCCTATGTAAAAGCCATGGCACCATTTACTATCTTTCTTTATTTTCAAGGTCCCCTTCAGGCAGCCCTTCAAGCCTTAAACTTAGCCAAAGCCGCCATGATGAACAGCCTTGTTGGTGCCATCGTTAAAATCGCTGCTATCTTTGCTCTCACTACCAGACCAGAGCTTGGCATTATGGGGACAGCACTTGCGATTGCTATTGGCTTTATTTTAGTTACGATGCTCCACTTTGCTTCTGTTGTAAAAACAATTAGCTTTTCTATAAATATGAGGCTAACATTAAAAGTCATTTTGCTCTTACTCGTTACCACATGTGTTAGCACTTTGCTCTTTGAACACGCTTTTCTCCACCAATCTTTATTTTCAAAAACACTTTCTTCCATTGGCATATCAGGGGCTGTATACAGCTTCCTTGCCCTCACACTTGGTCTGATAAAAAAAGAAGAGGTCAACCGCGTTCCTTACATTGGACGATGGCTTAGTCTGATGGTTCCTAGTGTTAAAGGATAATGAGAAATGCCCTTCACAAAATGGAAGGGCTTGCTTTCTAATTTTATTAAATCCAAAATAACGATGCTCCTAGCGCAAATCCACCAATGGCAGCTAAAGCGATTGGAAAAAAGGGACGGTAATAAGGGTAAAAGCCATAACCATAGCTAAAACCGCCATAGCCTCGACCTGGATGTACCGGATCAAGGTAGACGTATTGATGATCAACATTCATAATGCGACCCACATGGCGTCGACCACTCTTTTCTACAATGGTAACTAGCTCACCTTTATACTGGCAACACATCTTGTAATAGTCAGTCACGACAAAGCCTCCTCATGTTTCGACGTTCATGAGTAGCTTATGACTAACTGTCCAATCGAGCATCCACACTTGCCTTTGTCAAAGGCCTATTTCTCATCTTTTAAATCTACAAAAAAAGAATTATCATCATAAACAGCACAATAAGAAATTTTTTTAATTTCCCGATAGCCAAGCTTCCGAAGCTCCTGTCTAAGCCACAAAGAAGTTTTATTTAGCTTCTCCAGATGATCCTCTTGAATTTTCCCATCTAAAATCAGCGGAAGCGGCATCATTGATTCATTTTGTTTCTGATCTTTTTCTTGCTTTTTTTCAATGACCGATAGCTTCCCCGATGGTTCGAGGATCGCGAACTCTACATCCGATAATCGACTGATTTGATTTTGGCGAAGCTGCAATAATAAATCATCAAAATTATAGCGCTGCTTCCTCATTTCTTCTTCATCAATTTTTCCTTGATTAATCAGCACAGATGGTTCACCATCAATGATATTTCGTAATTTTTCACTTTTTAAAGAAAGAAACGCAAAAATGATTTGAATGATCGAAAGGACGACAATTGGAATAATCGACCGAAGCATCGGTTCATCGCTATTTTCAATCGAGACGACAGCTAATTCAGCGATCATAATCGAAACGACAAAATCCAAGATCGAAAGTTGACCGATCTCCCGTTTCCCCATAAACCGCAGCACAAAAAGAATAATAAAATAAATAAAAATTGTCCTGAGTAGAATCGTTGTGTAGTCCATCGTCTCCCCCCCTTTGTCTCGATTCATTGCGGTGTTGCCTTTAGTGTAACCGGACAAAAGAGAATCATTAGATGTAGCATTTGGAAGCAGCAGATGATAAGCCATTTAATAAAAAATCAAATAGCGAAAATATAAATAAAACGTGGAAATAAAAAAGGATACGAGCGCAACAGGTGTTCCAACCTTTAAAAATTCCATGAAGCTAAAGGACTGCCTTGCTTTTACAGCCAATCCTGCGACTATGACATTTGCCGAGGAACCGATAACCGTTGCATTCCCACCTAAGCATGCTCCAAGGGCAAGAGCCCACCAAAGCGGTTCAATGTTTGTCATACCATACGTTTGAAACTCTAATATGACAGGAATCATTGCCGCTACAAAGGGAATATTATCTAAAAAGCCTGATAGAAATCCTGAGCCCCATAAAATATACAAAGTCGTTTTTGGCAAATCACCTTCTGTATAATAAATGATCGATTTGGCCATTTCATCAATCAACCCAACTTCCTTCAACCCGCCTACAAGCATAAATAGACCGATAAAGAAAAACAAGGTAACCCACTCCACCGACCTGAATACTTCCTCCATATTTTGTTCCTTGTGAGTAAGTACCATCAAAAGAAGTGCTCCTTAAAGCCCTTTGATGCTCCTTTGTGACGATAAGCTGTTGCCGATAATAAAAAGCTAACCCACTTATCACAACAACAAAGATAATAAAAACAACTGGCCCAAGATGAAGAAGAAAATCATTAAAGGTTAAATCACCTACAGCCTGGCCAATCATTAAATTAGGAGGATCACCAATTAAGGTTGCCGTTCCCCCAATGTTTGCAGCAAGGACAATAGAGATTAAAAATGGAACTGCATTTAGGTTTAGGAGATTTGTTAAGGTGATAATAATAGGAACGATTAAGAGCACGACTGTCACATTATTTAAAAAAGCAGATCCCACCGCTGTGAGATTTGCAACAACTATCAACAATGGCAAAGGTCGTCCACTGACTTTTTTTGCAAGAGCTATAGCCAGACATTCAAAAAAGCCACTTTGGCTCGTGATTGACACAATAATCATCATTGACAGAAGGAGGGTAATCGTATGCCAATCAATATGATGTAAAAACATTGTATCTAGAGAATAAACACCAAACAAAAGCATCAACACTCCACCAAAACAGGCGACGACCGCTCGATTCCATTTTTCTATCATAATAAAAAAATAACAAAGGATAAAAATCATTAAGGTAAAAGTTACCTCCATAACTGATTGCCCCTCCGCTCCCTCTCTTTCTAACATCCTATGATATGCATGTAGGAAACATGTCCGCAGCTTCACTGTGCCGAATCGCTGCTTCTAAAGATGAACAAGCCTGAATAAGCTATTTATAAATGAAAGCTCATAAAAGGAGGAGAGGACTGTTGGCATTACGAGGGATTGTTCCTGCAGTTTTTATGGGGGTTATTACGATTTTAGTGATTGCCGTTACCTTTAGTTTTCTATCATCACTACTTTTAGCATTTACGTCACTGCACGAAGGCTCATTGAATTGGGCAATCAATATCATTGCATTTATCGCTATGTTTATGGGCGGGGCTGTTTCTGGAGCAAAGGCAAAGCAAAGAGGATGGATCGTAGGGGCCTTAACGGCACTTGTATTTACATTTCTCACGATTCTCGTTCAATTTTTAGGCTATGATCGTAGTTTTACAATACAGCAATATGGTTTCCATGCTGGATATTTGCTTACAGCTATAATAGGAGGCATGATCGGCGTAAACCTCTCCAGTCATAGACAGTCTTAAAGAGTCTATAAATGAAGCGCTACAGCACCCAATAAACAGGACGAATCAATCTCGCCTCATGATCAAAGAAAACGCAGGCTTGCTGCGTTTTCTTTATGTACAAATATCAGTCTGGGTTAACCACTTCGCGAACGGCTGCACGATCAAATGTAAGCTTACGGTTATCATTTACTAAAAGAATAATCGTATCTTCATCTACCGCATCAATCGTTCCATGTAGGCCGCCAATCGTTACGATTTTATCGCCGCGCTGCAAATTATCATGCATCTCGCGGATTTTCTTTTGCCGCTTCTGTTGTGGACGAATGAGCAAAAAGTAAAAAATCGCAAACATTAAGATTAACGGAAACAACGTCATTAATGTATCCATTTTTCCCCTCCTTTCCAAGACGACAGCTTCAGTTAGAAGTTTTTAGCGTTCGGCTTATTAAATCCGTATTGCTCAAAAAACTCCTCTCTAAAGTCCAGCAAACGATCATCTAAAATCGCTTGTCTAACTTGCTCCATTAATTTTAACAAGAAATGCAGATTATGATAAGTAGTTAGACGAAATCCGAACGTTTCTTCACACTTTACTAGATGTCGAATATAAGCTCTCGTGTAATTTTGACATACATGGCAATCACAGTTTTCATCTAGTGGACGGAAATCTCGCGCATATTTTGCATTTCGAACAACAAGGCGACCAGTGCTTGTCATGCATGTCCCGTTTCTTGCAATACGAGTTGGCAAGACGCAGTCAAACATATCGATTCCGCGAATCGCACCGTCAATTAAGGAGTCAGGTGATCCTACCCCCATCAAATAGCGGGGCTTATTCGCTGGAAGCAAAGGTGTCGTAAATTCGAGCACACGATTCATGATCTCCTTTGGCTCCCCAACGGATAGTCCGCCCACTGCATAGCCAGGAAAATCAAGGGAAACAAGGTCTTCCGCACTTTGTTTGCGCAGCTCTTCATATTCCCCACCCTGAATAATCCCAAAGAGCGCTTGATCTTTTGGACGCTGATGGGCCTCTATACAACGCTCTGCCCACCTGCTTGTCCGTTCCACTGATTGCTTCATATAATCATATTCTGCTGGAAATGGTGGACATTCATCAAAAGCCATCATAATATCTGAGCCTAATGCGTTCTGTATCTCCATGGCTCCTTCAGGACTTAAAAATAGTTTTTCACCGCTTAAATGATTACGGAAGTGTACCCCTTCTTCTTCGATCTTACGCAGGTCACTTAAGCTAAAGACCTGAAAACCACCTGAATCAGTCAAAATCGGCCGGTCCCAATTCATAAATGAATGAAGCCCACCTGCCTCTTTCACAATGTCATGCCCTGGTCGTAACCATAGATGGTACGTATTACTAAGGATAATTTGTGCATTCATGGCCTTTAAATCCTCAGGACTCATTGTCTTAACCGTTGCCAATGTACCGACGGGCATGAAGATAGGCGTCTCAATTGTACCATGGGGCGTATGAAGCTTTCCAAGTCGTGCTCCTGATTGCTTACATGTTTTAATAAGCTCGTATGTTACTGCAGCCATTCTTCGTTCCTCCTGCTTCTTTTTATGAGCTAGCTTAACTAGGCATTGACTACTTATTCAATGATAAGCATTGCATCTCCAAAGCTAAAAAAACGATACTCTTCCTCCACAGCGTGTTCGTATGCCCGCAAAATATTTTCTCTTCCCGCCAGAGCACTTACAAGCATGACAAGGGTTGATTTTGGCAAGTGAAAATTTGTCACCAATCCATCAATTCCCTTAAACGTATAGCCAGGGTAAATAAAAATCGATGTCCAGCCAGAAGTCTCTCGAAACTCCACATGCTCACTGGCTATTGTTTCAAGGGTGCGAGCAGACGTGGTACCAACAGCGACGATACGACCGCCTTTCTCCTTCACTTGATTTAGCAGAAAGGCCGTCTCTTTACTCATTTGATAAAATTCTGCATGCATGTCGTGATCCTCAAGCTTTTCCACATTAACAGGACGAAACGTACCAAGACCAACATGAAGCGTAATAAAAGCAACATGCACTCCTTTTTGGCGAGCAGCTTCTAATAGTGCTTCCGTAAAATGAAGTCCAGCTGTTGGTGCAGCTGCAGAGCCACGATTCTTTGCATAAACCGTTTGATATCGCTCTTGGTCCTCTAGCTGCTCTTTAATATATGGAGGTAACGGCATTTTACCTAATTGATCAAGTACTTCATAAAAAATACCATCATATTGAAATTCAAGCACACGTCCCCCATGATCGCTTTCCTCCACACAGGTAGCCACAAGCTCTCCTTCTCCAAAGCGAATCGTTGTGCCTGACTTAATTCGTTTGGCTGGCTTGACTAATGTTTCCCAACGGTCACCTTCTAATTGCTTTAGGAGGAGTATTTCCACCTTAGCTCCAGTATCTGTTTTCACACCAAATAACCGAGCTGGGAGCACGCGTGTGTCATTCAAAACAAGACAATCTCCAGGTGACAGATAGGTTAAAAGAGAGGAAAAAAAATCATCCTTTATTTCACCAGTTTGCTTATTTAAAACAAGCAAACGAGACGCCGTTCGGTCTAAGAGCGGCGTCTGAGCAATTAATTCTTCAGGTAAATAAAAATCAAAATCGTTTACATTCATTATCAGATTTCACCTTTTCTGTTCGATCCACATTTACATCGTTACAATCATACAAAAGTGAAGTGGGATTGGCAAGCTTGTTAACGAAAACGTCCGATGATAAAAAGGATAGCGGATAGGATAATACTAATAATAATCGAGGTCATTAGTGGAAAATAAAATGTTGCATTCTCCCGCTTAATCAAAATATCACCTGGAAGCTTCCCTAATGAAAGATACTTGCCGCCAATTTGCCATACCAAGCCAATGATAATAAAAAGAATGCCAATCGTAATAAAAAGCTTAGGTAAACTGCTCATCGCTCTAGAACCTCCATCTTAAAATGTTCATAAGCCATAGGCGTTACCATTCGTCCCCTCGGCGTCCGTTGCAAAAAGCCAATTTGTAGCAAATAAGGCTCATATACATCCTCAATCGTCTCTGCTTCTTCACCAATGGTCGCTGCAATCGTATCAAGGCCAACTGGTCCTCCACGGAATTTTTCAATAATCCCTTTTATTAACTTATGGTCAATATGATCTAATCCTAGTTTGTCCACCTGTAACCGTTCTAACGCATTAATTGCGAGAGCGAGGGTAATTTTACCATCGCCTTGTACTTGAGCAAAATCCCGTACACGGCGTAGCAATCGATTGGCAACCCGAGGCGTTCCTCTTGAGCGCCTTGCCATTTCGAAGGCTGCTTCTTCGTCAACTTCAGTCTGAAAAATATCCGCTGTTCGTTGAACAATTTGTGAAAGCTCCTCTACCTTGTAATATTCTAAACGTGACAGCACGCCAAAGCGATCGCGAAGAGGTGAAGAAAGCATCCCCGCTCTCGTTGTTGCTCCAACCAATGTGAAGGGCGGCAGGTCTAGACGGACGGAACGGGCGGTTGGACCTTTTCCAATCATAATATCAAGACAAAAATCCTCCATCGCTGGGTACAGCACTTCTTCCACGCTCCGGTTTAAACGGTGTATTTCATCGATAAACAAGACGTCTCCCGGTTCTAACGCAGTTAAAATCGCCGCTAAATCACCTGGGCGTTCAATTGCAGGACCTGACGTTGTTCGCATTTGAACACCCATTTCATTTGCGATGATTGCGGAAAGCGTTGTTTTTCCAAGTCCTGGAGGTCCATAAAGTAACACATGATCCAATGATTCTTCTCGCATTTTTGCCGCCCTAATAAATATTTCTAGGTTCTGCTTTACCTTTTCTTGGCCGATATATTGACGTAAATCAATTGGACGAATCCCACTTTCAATTGATTCTTCTTGATCCAGCGCTTCTGCGGATATCATCCGCTCCTCCATTTCTGTTCCTCCTTTCCCTTACCGTTTTAGCATAAGCTGCAATGCCCTTTTTATATATGCATCCGTCGATAGTGTCTCTTTTTCTAGCTCTGGTCGAAGCTTTTTCAACTCTTTGTCAACATAACCAAGGGCACGTAGCGCTTCAAACGCTTCTTCAAGTTCATCATTCTTGCCTTTTGTTTTTTCATTACCCTTTCCACTCATATTAGGTTTGGTAAATAATGTCGGCATGAACACATCGAGCTTTCCTTTGAGATCAAGAATGATTTGACGTGCTGTTTTTTTTCCTACCCCGGGAAATTTAACAAGATACGTCTCATCTTCTTCTTCAATGGCTGCGATAACATGCTCAGGCTGCCCAGATGCTAAAATGGCAAGTGCACCCTTTGGACCAATACCCGAAACATTTAAAAGCTTCTCAAAAAGAGCCCGCTCTTCCTTTGTTCGAAAGCCAAACAGACGAATCATATCTTCCCGTACATGTTGATACGTATAAATTTTAATGAGTTGCTCCCGTTCTTTTTCAAAAATATAAGGGTTCGGGCAATGTAATTGGTAGCCCACACCTTGAACGTCAAGTACAATATATTGTGTCTCGATGTCTGTTAACATTCCCTGTATGTAATCGATCACCGTTAGAAACTTCCTCTCTTATACGAACATTTATTTCTATTTTAGCATAAGGGGCTACGAACGTCATGACGATTTCACCTCCATATGTGGAACTTTATCTAAATTAAGAGAGGATGCAAGCTATGCCTTCGCTATCCATATTAATGAAATCGATGAATTGTCTCTTTTTTAAAGAAGAGACAGGGACATAACGAACGTGTATGATTGAACATGCGAACAATGCACAACTTTAGCGGAGGAAATATACTCCTGCGGGATCAAAGGCAAGGGCTCACCAGCCGGCCGCGGAAAGCGAAGGATATTTCCGAAGCGAAGGCTATGCAGCAACGATCATGACGTTCGGATTTCTCATCAATTTGTCCCAGCCTCTTTTATCCTTTTTTTTAGAGTTCGCTTGCTTTGTACTCATCATACACCTTTAAAACCGCTTCGTAATGCTGCAAAGACTTCACTGGAATACCCTGCTTCAATTTTGTATGCTCTTGACTTCTTAACTTCTCTGTATCTAATTGGAAAAAGGATTGAATGACGTTTTCTTCATTTGGAAGGCCTTCGTAAATTCTTAGTATGCCCTCATCTGAAACACCGAAATAGCCCTTTGCTTTTAATAAAGGAGAAATGTCCTTTACATGCTTTCGAAACACCATTTGATCATTTTCTTGTTTGATCAAGGTCCAATCTTCGTAATCAGCCCAAAAATCCTCCATCGCCCAAATCGTTTCAACGATCTGTTCTTCACTTTTTTCCCCATCCAAATAAACTTTTTCTAAAATGACCGTCATTGTTTTTGGTGCCATCACTTCAAATACTTCAGGTTCTGCATGAAACGGTGTCTCTTGCTTTACATTCGGCTCATTGAAAGGGTATGTATAGACAACCGTCAAGCAACCAATAAAAAATAAAAAGCATACTAGTAAATATCGATGTAATTTGGTGAATCGCTGTATCGTTTTCACCCTGTCACCACCATTATTTATTCTACATTCATCTAATTTATCAACAAAATATTCCACCTTGACATGAGTGTATCCAAGCTTAAAAGTTTTATTCCATATCACATAATTGTCCATATGTTTCTTTTATAAATCAAAAAAAGCCAGAGGAGTGTTTACCCTCCGGCTTTACATTTATTGTGCCCGTTCGAACGGTCGCTGAACAGCTCGGCCAATGTCATTTAACATATCAGTAAAAACATCCTCAACCTCTTCAAAGGCTGCGCCTTCTTGAAGCTCATCATCGATTGTGCGAATTTGACCATAAATATCAGCATCCGTCACAACATGAACATTTTTGCCTTTTGCCATTTTCTTTACTTCACGAGAAACTTGACGCTCAACTTTATCTACATCCCCTGTTGCTTCAACACCAACGACAACATCATTATTATGAATGATGACGCGGGAATCTTTCACATTATCGAGCTTTTCTACTCGATTTGCAATTTTTTGTGCAGCTTGACCATCATTTTTTTTGTAGTGAGCTGACTGGCTTTGCATTTTACTTTGTTTTTGTTGATTGCGCATTCCTTCCCCTTGATATCTTTGCTTCTTCAAGGATTGTCGAGTCATTGAACGATCATTGCTTAATGGATTGATTCGGTCTTGGCGATCTCGACGATTAACAACCCCGTTATCGTCCACCATGCCTGGTCGGTCATCACCAGTAATACCTGAGCGATCAATATCGGCAGCCCGTTGCTGGGTTCGATATCCATCCCCCATTGTTCCAAACCCATCTCTTTGGTTACGGTCAAAAAGACCATCCATTCTACTTCGCATTCCTCGATTCATGGATGTATAGCCACGATCATCACGTGTCATCATATCCGTTACAGGCCCTTGGCCGCGATAGCGTGTTTCTCCATTTTCGCGACCCATATCCTCAGATTCAAGCGCTGTTGTTCCCATATTATTATCTTGGTTCTGGTTATCAGTTCCACACGCTGTTAGACTGCCCATAATCATGGCCGCAGCCGTTAATGTCATTGCAAATTTTTTCATCTTTTTTTGAAAGCCCCCTTTCACCTTTTATATTGGCTTGAGGAGGCTTCGTTTAGTCTGTTAGTTACTGGTGTTAATGGTGTCACTGTTTTCTCCCTGATCAATAGAGCTTTACAAGTGCATAAAAAAGTAGCAGCTGTTCAATTTTAGAACAGCTGCTACTTTTTTTAATCTTCATATTCGTCTTCCTCATTGTATTGATTAGGTTGTTCATAGTCATCATAATCACGAGATGGCATCATATACCCACTTTGTCCGTGCATCATCGGCTGAGCGCTGTAACCGCCTGGCATTTGGTACTGTGGCATTTGACCATGTTCAGGCATATAAGATGGGGCTGCATAGCCCATTTGCTGAGAAGGCATCATCATGCTTTGCCCGTCATACCCAGAAGGCATGCCTATGTTCGGATCTGTCATTCCCATTTCTTGCTGCCCATACGGTTCAGCCTGCATCGGATAGCTAGTTGGCATCATTAGATAATGAGGTAATGGCTGATGGTACATCCCATATGGAATCGTAAAAGGTGATCCACATGAGGCACAGCCTGGCATGAGTGGAGTGATTGGTTGGAGACAATAGTCAGGCATTGGCATCATGTGTATTGGCGCCACCGGTTGAGGAATTGGTGCAGGTGGCTTTGGTGCGATTGGTTTTGGCATTTCCTTTGCTAGAGGCATTTCTTTTTTTGGTGCTTCTTTAGGTGGTTTTGGAATAGAAGGCAAAGGCTGCGGTTGATAAAAATTAAAATCCATCTTTGTCTCGTATAAATGCTGCTCTGGGGTCATTGGTTTCGGATGTGACGGCTTTGCTTGTGGCATCATCATTGGTTGTGGCATAGGAGCAGGAGAAGGAATAGGCATCTCCTTTACCTGTGCTTTTGCTGCTTCTTTTTTGACTGGGACACTTCCTGAAGGGATCTTAATTTTCATCCCAGGCATGATCATGTCTGGATTTGATAGCTGGGTGTTCGCTGCTTTTAATTGTTCGAAGTTAACTTTGTATTTATTTGCAAGCTTCCACAGTGTATCCCCTTTTTGTACAATATGAATTTTCACGTTTGAAACTCCCTCCTCATACAATTCTTTTTCATCCTATGCAAAGCTGGGCATTCCGACACTATTTCTTTTCAACAAATAACGATTTTTTAATTACAAGTGAATCTAAGTTCTCAGCAAAATGTATGCGAAAAAAAACACGAATATGCTTCCCCCGTGAATCCTCCTATTTTTTCACACAAAAACCTTCATGAGCGGCTCGCTCTTCCCACTTGGATGGAAACGAGTCCGTCAAGTAACGCTGAGCAACCTTTCAATGAAGGCGTGCGAGCGGAAGGGCGTCATCGTTTTATCAACTTGCACTGAAGCTCCATCCCCTTTTCCACACAAAAAAAGCTAAGGAGAACACACTCCAAAGCTTTTTTGGCTTAAGCTCTTTCTAACATCCGATTAAGTGCAAGCAAGGCATAGGTAGCTGTTTCTTTCTTTACACAAATTGGATGATGAAGGACACCTGCTTCTAACTGCTCCAAAGACCAGCACAAATGATCAAGATCAATTCGATTCATCGTTAAGCATGGGCACATTGTAGGGTTTAATGACACAATTTCCTTATCAGAATGCTCTTTCGCTAGACGATTAACAAGATTCATTTCGGTTCCCACGGCCCATTTTGAACCTGAATCTGCTTTCTTTAATGTTTCAATAATAAAATGTGTCGACCCATTGTAATCTGCTTGCTGTACCACTTCATGCGTACATTCTGGGTGTACTATGATCTTGGTTTCTGGGGACGTTTGTCTAAATTCTTTGATTTGCTCTACGGTAAATTTTTCATGGACTGAGCAATGCCCCTTCCACAAAATTACTTTTATCTTATCCATTGGTGTTTCGGTTTCTAATTCCTCTTTGATTGGATCCCAAATGGCCATTTCCTTCAAAGATACGCCAAGATCATAAGCCGTATTTCTACCTAGATGCTGGTCTGGCAAGAACAAAATACGTTGCTTTTCTTTTAGCGCCCACTCGACCATTTTTTTCGCATTTGAAGAGGTGACAGTCGCCCCGCCATTCAACCCGCAAAACGCTTTGATTTCTGCCGTACTGTTCACATAGGTTAGCGGGATAATTGTATCACCGAATTGTTGTTGTAAGGCGTTCCACGCCCTTTCTGTTTGCGCCGCCGTTGCCATGTCTGCCATTGAACAGCCTGCACGTAAATCTGGTAATATTACTTTCTGACTTGGTGTCGATAAAATGTCTGCTGTTTCTGCCATAAAGTGAACCCCACAAAACAGGATAAATTCTGCGTTTTTCGTTGCTGCGGCTTCTTGTGCTAGCTGAAGAGAATCTCCTGTTATATCGGCAAATTGAATGACTTCATCTCGTTGATAATGATGACCTAATATAAGCAGGCGTGAGCCAAGTGCTTGTTTAATGGCTCGAATACGCGCTTCTTTTTCACCGATGCTCATGGTTCGATAGTGATCAGGTAGTGTCTTTTTTGCTTGGAAGGCAGTAAGCAAGCTCATTGTATATCTCCTCTCACCTTTAAACTTAAATCCAATACAGTGGTTGAATGAGTAATAAAACCAAGGGAAATATAGTCTACGCCACAGCCTCGATACGATGGGAGAGATTCAAGATTAATTCCACCAGATGCTTCTGTTGTTACAGATGAAGGAACAAGTGCTTGCAGGGAATGAACAAGCTCTGGTGAACAGTTATCAAACATGATCGCATGAACCTTCGCTTCAACCGCTTCCAAGACTTCTTCCTTTGAGGTTGTTTCAACTTGAATTGTAACCATGTGACCAAGCTCTTTTTTTACCATCTTTACCGCTTTTGTGATACTTCCAGCTGACATAATGTGATTATCTTTGATGAGAACCGCATCGCTTAAACTGTACCGATGATTGTAGCCGCCCCCACAGCGAACGGCATATTTCTCAAGCATCCTAAGCCCTGGCGTTGTTTTTCTCGTATCACAAATACGAATCGTATCATCATTCAATGTTTGAATCGCCTGATCTGTCATCGTCGCGATACCGCTTAACCGCTGGAGAAGATTTAACAAAACTCTTTCCCCGAATAAAATACTTCGTACAGAACCTTGAATTCGAGCGATTTTATTCCCTTTTTCAACGAATTGTCCATCCTGAACAAGACCATCCACCAATACATTCCTATCTATAATCTCAAACCCAAGCCGAAGCAATCCCATTCCCGCGATTTTTCCTGAACCTTTTGCAACGATTTCTGCCGTACACTGCTCCTCTGGGTGAAAAATTGCTTCTGTTGTTACATCCCCATGCTCAGCGTCTTCGATTAAAAATGCTTGTAGCATCTGCTTTATTTTTACTTCATTCATTTTTGTACCTCCTCTTTTGGTTTTATTTGATTTCGTTGTTCCATGAACGCCCCTCTAGAGAATGACCATTGAACGATTTTTTGCCTCCACTCACTTACTTGTTGAGGGATATCCGAGCGATAGTGCCCGCCTCTGCTTTCTCTCCGTAATAAGGCAGAGCGTGTCATAAGTGATGCGATAAGAACAAGATTGGACCGTTCAAATTCGTCTTGCGTCTTACTATGTATGGATAATCGGGACAATGATAGATATGGCTGTAGCCATCGCTCCATTTCTGTTAACGATTTTTCTGACCGTACGATGCCAACCAATGAGCTCATCTTTTTTTGCAACACCTTGCGTGTTGGCAGCTCGACTTCATTTGGCAAATTTACATCCTGTTCAGTTAAAGAATTTGCTGCTGGCAAGTCATTTCTCGTAAGAAGATCAAAAGAAAGCCGTTCGGCAAACACAAGCCCTTCCAGAAGCGAATTACTAGCCAAACGATTTGCACCATGAACCCCAGTACATGCTACCTCTCCAATTGCGTAAAGACGCGGAAGTGTTGTGCGCCCATTCTCGTTCGTCACTATTCCTCCACTGATAAAATGGGCACCTGGGGCTATCGGGATTTGACCATCCCATGTTGGAAGATAGCGCTCACATCGTGCTGAAATCGTTGGAAACCGTTTTTCAAAATGAGGAATGTTTGATACATCTAAAAAGACTTGTTTCCCGTTCTCATATGCAAAAAATACGGCACGACTCACTTCATCTCGAGGCGCTAAATCTTTTAAAGGATGATACCCCAAAACAGGATCGCCCTCGTTTGTCAAAAGACGAGCTCCCTCGCCGCGAACAGCCTCTGAAATAAGCCCTAACGCTTTTCCTGTTTCATCAATGAAAACAGTCGGATGAAATTGGACAAACTCTAAATCAGCCAATGTCGCTCCAGCTCGAAAAGCGATTGCTATTCCGTCTCCTGTGGCCTCAAGTACATTTGACGTCACTTCAAAAAGTTGGCCACATCCGCCTGTGGCTAGGACGGTGTAGGGTGCGTAGTAATTTCCTTTTGACGTTTTTACACCGATAATCTCTTCACCGTTTTTTAGAAGCTCGTAAGCAAGTGTGTTTTCAAACAGTGTCACTCGCCCCTCTAACTTCTCCCATAAAGCATCAATTAACGCTCTTCCAGTTTGATCTCCCTTTATATGCGCAATTCTCCTATACCCATGAGCTCCTTCAAGCCCAAGGGCAAGCTGGCCATTCTTTTGCCGATCAAAGGTAACTCCTAGCGCTTGCAAGCATTTAAGCATTTTCGGTGCATTTTTTACAAGAAGCTTTGTCATTTGTTCATCATTATGGTTCGCCCCTGCTAGCAATGTATCTTCCAAATGCCGCTGCCAATGGTCGTCTTCACTAATGGCAGCGGCAATCCCACCTTGTGCAAGGACAGAATTACTACATTTCACATTTGACTTTGTGATAATCATCACATGTTTATGTTTAATTAAACGAAACGCCGTCATCAAAGCGGCGATACCACTTCCAATTATGATGACCTCAGCGTCCTTTTTCATCATTTCAAACCTCTTTTCTTTACACATGTCTTGACACATATATTTACATAAAACTACACTAATGGCAAGAACTTTTTTTATGATTAAAGGAGAATGAATGATGATCTATTTAGATTACTGTGCAACAACGCCTATGTCCTCTTCCGCTCAGTCTATTTACACGACGATTGCGTCTAAATATTATGGAAATGCAAGTTCTCTACATGATCTAGGGTACGAAGCAGCAGAAATCATCACAGTTAGCAAGCAAACAATTGCTGACCGCCTAGGTCTTGATTCTACTGGGTTATACTTTACAGGATCAGCATCTGAGGCAAATTTTTTGACATTAACAAGCTTGGCTTTTGCTTACCTTGACAAAGGAAATCATCTTATTACGTCCAAGTGTGAGCATCCGTCTGTCCTATCCACCTTTACCTATTTAGAACAGCATGGATTTTCTGTCACGTATCTTCCTGTGAATAACTTTGGACAAGTGACACTTCCCACCCTCATCGATGCCATTCAGCCTAACACGACCCTTGTTTCGATTTCTCATGGTCAAAGTGAGCTTGGCACACTGCAGCCTATTGAGGAAATTGGGAGCTTCCTCTCACGTTATGGTATACTTTTTCATAGCGATTGCGTCCAAACGGTAGGAAAGCTTTCTGTACCTACAACACATCTTGCAAGCTTGACATTTTCTGCTCATAAACTGTACGGTCCAAAAGGAATCGCTGCTGCATACATATGTCCAGGTGTAAAATGGGTACCCTTTTTGCCTGGAAGTCATCATCAAAACGGTTTTCGTCACGGTACATTAGATGTACCTAGCATTGCCTCCTTTGCAGGAGCGGTAGATGAAGCCATCGCAATGAAAGAAAAACAGCTTTCACTTTATAGACAATTACAACAAACATTTTTGAATCATCTCGATACCTCTGTTATTGTTGAAGGTCACCCAACTGAGCGGCTTCCCAATCACCTTGGATTACGGATTAAAGGATTAGAAGGTCAGTATGTGCTTTTAGAAGCGAATCGAGCTGGCTTTGCCATTTCTACAGGTACAGCATGTACATCCGGCCATCAAGAAGCTCCTTCTTCTCTGTTGGCAATTGGACGTACTGTTCAAGAAGCACACGAGTTTTTCCGTGTAAGCTTTGGTCGTGACACGACGGTGAAAGCAGTTGAACAATTTACTCAGTTTCTCCATTCATTAATTGAACGTCATAAAAGCATGAGACAAAAGGTGGGAACGTAATGAAGGAAACAAAAAAAGTATTAGGTGAGGAGCGTCGCCGCCTCTTAATTCAATGGCTACAGGAAAGCGACGCACCATTAACAGGCAGTGAGCTAGCGAAGCGGACAAATGTTAGTCGACAGGTGATTGTACAAGACATGTCGATTTTAAAGGCTAAAAATCACCCTATTATGGCAACTGCTCAAGGATATGTCTATTTATCAAAACAGAAAGAGGAACGGGTAAGCCGGATCATCGCATGCAAGCATGGGGCTGAATCAATGAAGGAGGAGCTCTTACTACTCGTCGACCATGGCGTTCAAGTGAAGGATGTCTCGGTTGAGCACCCCGTCTATGGTGATTTGACTGCATCATTAATGCTAAAAAGCCGCTTGGACGTGGAACACTTTTGCAAAAAAATGGAGCAAAATAATGGAACGCTCCTTTCCGAATTAACAAACGGCGTCCACATGCATACAATTGAAGCAGATACAGAGGCACAGCTCGACAAAGCGGTTAATGCCTTAGGTAAAAAAGGATTTCTTCTTGAGATATAAATCACATTCTTAGAGAAATCCAGAAAACAAAAACCAGCATGAACGGCTCGCTCTATCCACTTGGATGGAAACGAGTCCGTCAAATAACGCTGAGCAACCTTTCAATAAAGGCGTGTGAGCGACAGGCTTCCTGCTTGATTATCCTGTAAGCTCCGTCCCCTTTTCCACAGAAAAACAGACCATTCCTTATGTAAGGGTGGTCTGTTTTTCTGTTATTTCACGATACGAAAAACAGGGATAGCTCCCAAGAAGCTCGACACCGCAGCCAAGTGCCTCTAACTCTGCTGTGACCCCAGGTATCAATACATCATCTGCTCTTTGGTCGACGTCGATAATAAAGAAATAGTTGCCCAGGCCTGTTTTCATTGGTCTCGATTCAATTTTAGAAAGGTTTAGCTTACGCCAAGCAAATGCTGATAGCACTTGATGAAGAGCTCCTGAATAATCAGAAGGAAGTGTGACCATCATCGTCGTCTTATCACCGATATAGCTTGCACCTACTTCTTCAAGCACCTGTTGTTCCTTACTTAATACAACAAAACGAGTGCGGTTATTATCATAATCGTGAATGTTTTCCTTTACAGTTAAAAGCTGATATGAGCTTGCTGCGAGGCTGTTTGCAATGGCTGCTACTTTTTGTTCTGGATGCTTCATGACCCATTCAGCAGCAGCTCCTGTTGAATTCATATACTCAATCTCAACATTTGGAAACTGACTTCGTAAAAAGTCGTGACATTGAGCAATTGCATGTGGATGAGAAATGACTTTCTCAACTCCTAACCAATCCTTTTCTTGGCTCGGGTGAACAAGAAAATGTTGGGCAATCGGTATGACAATATCACCAATAATCGGTAGTCTTTTCTTATGAATTAAATAATCTAACGTAACGTTTACGGAGCCTTCAATCGCATTTTCGACGGGAACAACGGCAAAGTCTACTTCTCCTATCGCGGCAGCATCCATACAATTAGGAATGGTTTGATAGGGAACAAGCTCTTCTTTTGCAAACAAAGAAGCAGCAGCCATTTCAGTAAATGTCCCTTTAGGTCCTAAGTAACCTATTCTCATTCTGTCAAATCCTTTCATTTACGAACCAGAACCGACTAGCTCGACTTTTTCGACCGCTTCCATCGCTTCTAGGTTTTCCACTAATTCGTCAATATCTACACTCATTGGAGCGGTGTCAATGGATAAGGTAATATTCGCACGACCTTGTAGAGGAATGGTTTGATTGATCGTTAATACGTTAGCCTCACTTTGTGCAACGGTTGCTAGTAGCATGGACAATGTTCCTGCACGGTCCTCTAAGTTTATTGACAATGTGATGATTCTCTCCTTTGTCATCGTATGAAAAGGAAAGACACCATCTTTGTATTTATAAAAAGCACTGCGGCTAAGTCCTACTGCATGAACAGCTTCATTAATTTTTTTCTTTCTCCCTGACTCAAGTAGCGCTTTCGCTTCCAATGTTTTTTGCATCGCTTCTGTTAGCATATCTTCTCGAACAAGATAAAACTTTTTACGAGTCATGTCTATCTTTCACCACCGTCATCTGAAACTCTAATCCTGCTCATATTATAGATTTGCCAAAACTTTTTGACAATAGGGACACTGTTTTATCTTAGATTAAAAGGAGAGCTAAACGAAAAAGGGGTGAACCTCCACCGAAAGTAGTTGGCACCTTACTTTTGTCATTCGTGCTAGCTACTTGACGAATGAAGGACTCAACCCTTATTAACTTCCTATACTTTATTCAATAAATTCAAATTCAAACTCAAGCAACCGAACAATATCCCCATCTTTTGCTCCTCGTTGCCGAAGAGCTTCATCCACACCCATATGACGAATTTGCCGAGAGAAACGTCGAACCGATTCCTCCCTTGAAAAGTCCGTCATCTTAAAGAGCTTTTCAATGTCTGCCCCCGAAACAACATAAGCCCCGTCTGGATCACGAGATATCTGGAACGGTGATTGCTTTTTCTCATGACGGTAGACAACGCGATCGGTTTGTTCCGTTTCTTCATACAGAGGGAATTGAGGAGTTGTTTCCACTAAATCAGCAATCGTACGTAAAAGCTCACGTAACCCCTCCCTCGTTAAAGCAGAAATTGGGAAGATCGGGTGATCCTCTGTAAGTTTTTCTTTAAAAGCAGCCAAATGATCGGCAGCATCGGGCATATCCATCTTATTGGCGACAATGATCTGCGGACGCTCCATTAACCGTAGCTGATACGCCTTTAGCTCTTCATTAATTTTTACGTAATCTTCATACGGATCACGGCCCTCTAATGCAGACATATCAATGACATGGACGATAACTCTTGTCCGCTCAATATGCCGTAAAAATTGATGACCTAATCCGACTCCTTGATGGGCCCCTTCAATCAATCCAGGTAAATCAGCAAGGACAAAACTGCGATTATCATCCGTTGCAACAACGCCTAAGTTCGGTGTAATCGTTGTAAAATGATAGTCGGCAATTTTCGGTTTCGCTGCTGACACAACGGACAATAAAGTGGATTTCCCAACACTTGGGAATCCAACAAGACCAGCATCTGCTAGCACTTTTAATTCAAGAACCACTTCTCTCTCTTGTCCTGGCTCCCCATTTTCAGCAATTTCAGGGGCTGGGTTAGCAGGAGTTGCAAAGCGTGTATTTCCTCGACCGCCACGCCCTCCCTTAGCAATGACAGCTCGCTGCCCATGCTCTGTTAAGTCGGCAATCACGTTTCCAGTTGCTTCATCAGACACAGTTGTTCCAGGTGGAACTTTGACAATCATGTCCTCTGAATTTTTACCGTGCTGGTTTTTTGGTCGTCCATGCTCACCACGATCCGCCTTAAAATGCCGCTTATAACGAAAATCCATTAGGGTGCGAAGACCTTCATCTACTTCAAAAATGACACTTCCGCCACGACCGCCGTCGCCTCCGGCAGGACCGCCGTCTGGAACATATTTTTCACGGCGATAGGCAACCATTCCATTGCCTCCATCGCCACCTTTTACATACACTTTTACTTTATCGACAAACATGCTTTCACCTCATTTTTTTTCAAGGCTAATCGAGAACACACATTCATTTTCTTTCAATTCAATTCCTGATTCCCACTTGTCCTTCACCAATTCAAGAAGCCCTCTCCTTAATCGATGAATCTCTTTTAACCCGCCTTGAAAATCAAAGGTCAAACGACATGAATTTGGAAAAAGCTGAAACGTAATTAATAGGTGGTTCTCTTGTTCAGCCATACAGTGGTTTTCAAATATAAATAATAAAGGACCAACAAATTGTTCAAGCTCTACTTCAAGTAAAGATAAATCAGTGACATCACCAATGACTTCTGTTCCTAGCTTATATGGATGACTCGACCAGTTAAATGTTAGTAATCGTGTCGAAATGGAGGGAATCCCTAAGTTCGAAAGCTTGCTTTCATTCATCAACTGCTGAATCGTCGTCTCCAATACTTCTTCTACTCTGTCATAG
Organism: Halalkalibacterium ligniniphilum; assembly: GCF_000334155.1. Lineage (GTDB taxonomy): Bacteria > Bacillota > Bacilli > Bacillales > Bacillaceae_D > Halalkalibacterium > Halalkalibacterium ligniniphilum. The sequence continues at coordinate 37,823 of NZ_ANNK01000123.1, forward strand.
CGTCTTAATGCCAAATTTCCTTTTATTAACTGAATGACATTCAACCAATCATGACGACAATGACGTAGTACTTCCAGAATGTCCTTTTCTTTCGTCATCCTTCACTCCTATTTTTCCTCTCAAAATCATGTATCCATACGTTTAAGAACGTTTTACTCTCCACATGACGACAGGTATCGCCTCATACCACATGACCTATCTTACCATAAGAGACCATAGGCAGGAAATGTCCACTGAAGAAAAACACAAGCAATTCTTTCACTTATGATAAAAATCACAGGAAGCTTCCTTGAAAAAAGAGTCTACATCCTAGGACTATTTATAAAAAAACAGTCTGGTCCATTTAGTCATCATCACTATCCTACGTAAAAAAGAGGGAAGAACACATTGGCTCCTTCCCTTTTTGCAACAATGAAAATGCTGTACAAAGTTTTAGTTTTCTAAACTATTTTTCTAGTGCGACATTATGACGATTCTAAACGAAATTTCTTGACTAGTTTATTTAGACCGTTAGCTTGCTCTGATAACGTGGAGGCATCATTTGCAAGTTGATGAACTCCCTCA
>NZ_ANNK01000124.1 GCF_000334155.1 Halalkalibacterium ligniniphilum
ACATATTTTTCACGGCGATAGGCAACCATTCCATTGCCTCCATCGCCACCTTTTACATACACTTTTACTTTATCGACAAACATGCTTTCACCTCATTTTTTTTCAAGGCTAATCGAGAACACACATTCATTTTCTTTCAATTCAATTCCTGATTCCCACTTGTCCTTCACCAATTCAAGAAGCCCTCTCCTTAATCGATGAATCTCTTTTAACCCGCCTTGAAAATCAAAGGTCAAACGACATGAATTTGGAAAAAGCTGAAACGTAATTAATAGGTGGTTCTCTTGTTCAGCCATACAGTGGTTTTCAAATATAAATAATAAAGGACCAACAAATTGTTCAAGCTCTACTTCAAGTAAAGATAAATCAGTGACATCACCAATGACTTCTGTTCCTAGCTTATATGGATGACTCGACCAGTTAAATGTTAGTAATCGTGTCGAAATGGAGGGAATCCCTAAGTTCGAAAGCTTGCTTTCATTCATCAACTGCTGAATCGTCGTCTCCAATACTTCTTCTACTCTGTCATAGCGTCTTAATGCCAAATTTCCTTTTATTAACTGAATGACATTCAACCAATCATGACGACAATGACGTAGTACTTCCAGAATGTCCTTTTCTTTCGTCATCCTTCACTCCTATTTTTCCTCTCAAAATCATGTATCCATACGTTTAAGAACGTTTTACTCTCCACATGACGACAGGTATCGCCTCATACCACATGACCTATCTTACCATAAGAGACCATAGGCAGGAAATGTCCACTGAAGAAAAACACAAGCAATTCTTTCACTTATGATAAAAATCACAGGAAGCTTCCTTGAAAAAAGAGTCTACATCCTAGGACTATTTATAAAAAAACAGTCTGGTCCATTTAGTCATCATCACTATCCTACGTAAAAAAGAGGGAAGAACACATTGGCTCCTTCCCTTTTTGCAACAATGAAAATGCTGTACAAAGTTTTAGTTTTCTAAACTATTTTTCTAGTGCGACATTATGACGATTCTAAACGAAATTTCTTGACTAGTTTATTTAGACCGTTAGCTTGCTCTGATAACGTGGAGGCATCATTTGCAAGTTGATGAACTCCCTCAATTTGGCCATCCATCGTAGCAACCGTTTCCATCACCTGTTCCGTAAATTGCTGTGCAATCACATTAATTTCTTGATTAATCCGTTCGAGTTCTTCTGCTTCCGAAAGTAAACTTTTCGCAATGTCTTGATTAGCTAAAACCGATTCACGGGAATGCTCAGTTGCCTCTGTTAAATAACCGATTGTCTGTCCCGCTACCTTCACGCTCTCAACAGCTTCTTCTATTTCATGCGAATTTCTCACGACCTGTTCTGCTGCCCCTTTTAACTCATCTGTCATTTTGATAAGGGAAGCTGAAATACCGTCTGCAAACTCATTTGTACGTTCAGCTAATTTTCTCACCTCATCAGCCACAATGGCAAAGCCTTTTCCAGCGTCGCCAGCTCTTGCGGCTTCTATCGAAGCGTTTAAAGCTAATAAATTTGTTTGTTCAGCAATTTCGTTTATCGCCGAAACCTTTTTCAAAATGTCACTTGCATTCGTTGTTACGTCAGATACTTTTTCTGCAGCGGACTGAACGTTTTTTTGCACCAACATCATTTTCTGCTCTGATTTTTCGATTGATTCATTTCCTTTTTCTGCATGACGATTCGCTTCTTCTGTTACCAAAAAAGTGTCCCTTACATCCTTTTCCATGCTTGCTGCTCTTTCCATTAAATGTTGAACCATCGCATTTGCTGATTGAATGGACGACAATTGTGTTTCCGTGCCATTTTTGAATGATTGCATCATGGATTGCAATGATGCAAACGCCTCAGACAATCCTTTTGATTCATGCTTTTGATCAACTGACACCCTCTCAATCGTCTGAGCTGAACGATTAATTTCCTTCATCATTTCTTTCATCCCGAGAATAACTTTATTTATTTCATATCCAATTTGGTGAAACTCAGTCCGACCGTTATTCGCCACAGTTGCTGTTAAATCACCAGCAGTCACTTTTCTAGTGATTTGGTACCATTCTCGTAAAGGCTTCATTAGCGAAGTGTAAAACAACAGCCCTAGACCACCTGAAAGGCATAAAGTAAGAAGAAAACTAACCCCTAAAAATATAGGGCTACCCTCTGCAAAAAAGGATAATAAAAATAGCAAAGACACGGGAGCAATTGCTAGCATTGAGATATATAACCCTAAATAAGGGCGATGTATAATTTTTCCTAACCGTAAATTGTAACGCTTACCGTCTTTTGTTTTAATAATTGGACATGATGCGTCAACGAGCACCTCTCCTGTATTTCGTGGGTATAGCTGCAGTAACGGTTCATTCGTCATTGCTGCTTTTAGTCCAACTTCATCTTGAAAAAACATTCCTTCCCTTAATCGATTCGTGTGCACAAGGCTTTTGCCCTCTTCATCAACGATAAGCAAGTATTCATCCTGCCCTAATTGTTCATCTAGTTGCTTTCGAAAACGGTCTGCCACTTCGGCAACCTTGTCCCACTCATTCA
>NZ_ANNK01000125.1 GCF_000334155.1 Halalkalibacterium ligniniphilum
TAATAAATTTGTTTGTTCAGCAATTTCGTTTATCGCCGAAACCTTTTTCAAAATGTCACTTGCATTCGTTGTTACGTCAGATACTTTTTCTGCAGCGGACTGAACGTTTTTTTGCACCAACATCATTTTCTGCTCTGATTTTTCGATTGATTCATTTCCTTTTTCTGCATGACGATTCGCTTCTTCTGTTACCAAAAAAGTGTCCCTTACATCCTTTTCCATGCTTGCTGCTCTTTCCATTAAATGTTGAACCATCGCATTTGCTGATTGAATGGACGACAATTGTGTTTCCGTGCCATTTTTGAATGATTGCATCATGGATTGCAATGATGCAAACGCCTCAGACAATCCTTTTGATTCATGCTTTTGATCAACTGACACCCTCTCAATCGTCTGAGCTGAACGATTAATTTCCTTCATCATTTCTTTCATCCCGAGAATAACTTTATTTATTTCATATCCAATTTGGTGAAACTCAGTCCGACCGTTATTCGCCACAGTTGCTGTTAAATCACCAGCAGTCACTTTTCTAGTGATTTGGTACCATTCTCGTAAAGGCTTCATTAGCGAAGTGTAAAACAACAGCCCTAGACCACCTGAAAGGCATAAAGTAAGAAGAAAACTAACCCCTAAAAATATAGGGCTACCCTCTGCAAAAAAGGATAATAAAAATAGCAAAGACACGGGAGCAATTGCTAGCATTGAGATATATAACCCTAAATAAGGGCGATGTATAATTTTTCCTAACCGTAAATTGTAACGCTTACCGTCTTTTGTTTTAATAATTGGACATGATGCGTCAACGAGCACCTCTCCTGTATTTCGTGGGTATAGCTGCAGTAACGGTTCATTCGTCATTGCTGCTTTTAGTCCAACTTCATCTTGAAAAAACATTCCTTCCCTTAATCGATTCGTGTGCACAAGGCTTTTGCCCTCTTCATCAACGATAAGCAAGTATTCATCCTGCCCTAATTGTTCATCTAGTTGCTTTCGAAAACGGTCTGCCACTTCGGCAACCTTGTCCCACTCATTCATTTCCTTACTTAACAGCTGAGCAACACGTTCAACTTTTCGTAATACTTTTTGAGCAGTCTTTTTTTTGACTAATGCTGCCATTTTCATCTCTCCTCGTTCCCGAATACCGTCATTATACATAAAAATTTGTTATTTTTGAATATTCTTTCAAAGAATGCCCTGTTATTTTCCATATCCAAACCAAGAAAAATTATATTAAAAAATCTCCTTTTTTCTGTTGTCAATTACATAAAAGAAAAAGTCAAAAAAAGTTCAAGATTTCCATTTACAAATTACAGAACTTTGGATATAATTCCATTTATAAACAAGAGTTGAGTAAGGAGGTTGAACAAAATGATGAAGACAAACCATTCCCGACAGACTATGAGTCCATCATTTAAATATGTTCTACGTTCACCACCTGCTACTCTTCGTGACCGTTTCTCACGATAAGCGTACTTTTCCGCAGGCGAACGTTGATCCCTGCGGTTTATCTTTACCATCAATAGGTAAATTTTGTAAGTCGTAGGTTGATTGACCTACGGCTTTTTTTGTTACGCTGCTCTTGTTGTTCAATCGCTAAGAAATGAAAAAGGAGGTAACAACAATGAATTTCCTTAAGAGCTCAATTTTTCAAACATGGTATGAACAGGTGAAAGGCCTCACCTGAAAGGGAAAAAACGTCCATAGATTAGGAGGCAATGAACAATGACTTTTCAATTTCTTATTTTTACTATTACCATTAAAAAACGTTGCTACTCAAAAGAGGATTTAGAACGATTTCTTCGTGAACAAAAGCTAGAAGAACTGAAAAGGGAGCAAGAATTAAAATATCAAATGTATCGAAACTGGTATTAATGAGGACGCAGAAAGGCAGCCTAGATAAGCTGCCTTTCTTCAATATCACCTGAAGCTTGTTAACACATTGCTTCACTTTCTTGAGCAACAATGACAATCTCTCTTCAGCTATTCGAGCTTCGTTCACTGTCGTAACCATTACCGTCAGAAGCATCCCTCTCTTTTTAAATTCTTGTAAATAAGGATCTTGTAGCACACCAAAAGCAGTCCTGAGAACGAAACTTTCTCTTCAATGACGACTTGGAATTGCTCAGAAAACCGTTCAATCGTTCTTCCCTCACCGCCTTTATTCATTCCTAGCTCTTTACGAAAACGATCTTAAAACAAGCTGTACCTCGTCTAACCGGCTAAAATTATCCCTCATATCCACTGCAAACAAATTTACGGCAAAAGGACTATATAGATTCAAGAGCTTTTCCCTAACTCTTTTTTCACATAAATTTTTATAACTTTTTAAAAATGTAAGAGACTTAAGCTTCAGCTAGAGAATGAAAAAATTGAAAACCCCTGCACTTTATCGCTTTCAACGAATACCCTGTCTATGAGGTATATTATTATCTAAAGAAATTGGAGTGAGGAATATGAAAGAAGAGCTACTCATCATCCCATGGGATTTGGATGGCATATTAGGAGATACGTACGTTCCTCCCTATATAGAGGATATGGCACAGGAAGTTATCGAATACTATGAAATGAAGGTTGAGCGATTGGAGGTCATCACGACCAAAGCTGATAAAGGAGGACTCATTTGGAAAATTGAAACAAACCATGGACCACGTAGTTTAAAAATTTTACATCGAAGACCGACGAGGAGTATGTTTTCACTCGGTGCTCAGGAATATTTGGTTCATGAAAAAAATGCACGTGTCCCTCCAATCGTTCGAACAAAGTCTGGAGAATCGTATGTGGAAATGGGTGGAAAGCTTTGGTTTGTAGCTGATTGGATCGAACCATTGGCACCTGTATCAAAAGATTTAGAAGGAGCAAAAGCGCTTTGTAATGCTCTTGGTGAATTTCATCAGCTTTCCAAAGGCTACACCCCGCCTAAAGGAGCAGAAAATCCATCCCGACTTTACCGTTGGCCGAAAACGTATAAAAAGATCATAAAAAAAATGGATTGGTTTCGTAACATCGCTAAGGCTTATAGCGAAATGCCTGCAAGCGCAACGATTCTTTCCGTTACAGACATGTTTGAAGAACAAGCACGAAAAGCTTTAGAACGCCTTGAACAGTCAGCTTATTATGAACTCATTAAAAGAGGAAATACAGCATGGGGATTGGTTCACCAGGATTATGGCTGGTCAAACGGACAAATGGGTCCTGGTGGCATGTGGATCATTGACTTAGATGGGGTTGCATATGATTTACCGATTAGAGACTTGCGTAAACTGATTACAGGCACAATGGACGACATTGGTAGGTGGGATGCTGCATGGATGAAAGGTATGATTGAAGCCTACCACGAAGCAAATCCAATCGAAGACAAACTTTATGAAATCCTCCTAATCGACATGGCTCTTCCAAACGAATTTTATAAAAATGTGAAAGAAATGATTTATGAGCCTTCCATCTTTATGGATGGCGAATTAGAAGCATTGTGTAATCGAATTGTCGAGATCGACAAAACGAAATGGCCTGCTTTAGAAGAACTTAGCGAAGGCTGGAAAGGAGAATTAGCCTGAATGAAAATTCTTATGATTTGTACAGAAAAGCTGCCCGTCCCTCCAGTTCGAGGTGGTGCCATTCAAACATACATTTCAGGTGTTGCTTCAATTTTAAGTAAAAAACATGAACTAACGATTTTAGGTTCCGCCGATCCTTCTCTTCCATTAGAAGAAACGGTTGATAAGATTCGTTATGTACGTAAACCAGGGGGCTTGATTGAGAAGTATCGAGAGGGGGTTGTGGAATTTCTTAACGAAAATTCATTCGATATCATTCATATTTTTAACCGTCCACGATTAGTTCTTCCAGTTCGAGGGGCTGCTCCCAAGGCTCGATTGGTCTTAAGCATGCATAATGATATGTTCATCCCTCAAAAAATCGACCCTGAAGAGGCAAAGGCTGCCATTGAACAGCTTGACCAAATTATAACGATCAGCAATTATATTGGTCGTACGATTAAAGAATTATTTCCACAAGCCGAACCAAAACTTAAAACGATTTATTCTGGCGTAGACTTAGACCGTTTTACTTTAATCAAGTCGGCAAGTATGGAAAAAGAACGTCAAACATTACGCAAGGAACATCAAATTGATGATAAAAAGGTTATTCTATTTGCTGGCCGACTTTCTGCAAATAAAGGTGCAGATGTCCTCGTACAGGCGATGCCCGCACTTGCAAAAAAACACCCCGATATTGCCCTTGTTTTAGTAGGAAGCAAATGGTTCAGTGTGAATGACATTAGTGATTATGTCGCTTACGTACGTGCCTTAGCCTCAAGGCTACCAATACCAGTGATCAATACTGGGTTTATCTCACCTGACAAGATCCAAAATTGGTTTGCAGCTGCCGATGTTTTTGTTTGTCCATCTCAATGGCAAGAACCACTTGCCCGTGTTCACTATGAAGCAATGGCTTCAGGACTACCTATTATTACAACAGCTCGTGGTGGGAACCCAGAAGTCATCACCCCAAATGAGAACGGGTTAATCGTTGAGAATCCTGAGGATCCTCAAGGATTTGTCGAACATTTATCCACCCTTCTTTCAGATGCTTCACTACGTAAAAAAATGGGGCAAACAGGCCGTAGATATGCAGAAGAAAAATACACGTGGAATCGGGTAGCCTCAGACATTCTTGACGTATGGAGCACGATTGAATATAAAATTACACATAATCTTAGTGTTTCAGGATCAGATGAGCTAGAAAAGACAGAAATAGTGGAGCTAGAAGAAGGATTGGATCTAGAAGAAGGATTGGTTCCAGCAGAGTCAGAGAGTGTTCAAGAAGAAATACCAGTAGAGGAACCTAAAAAACGCCGTTATGTCGTTGAATACAATCCACCTACTCCTCCTTGGTTTGCAAAGAGAGAAGCTTTGACGGCTATTCATAACAACTTCTTAAAGGATGGGCCAATTCAATTCATCGAAAAATGGCTTTATTAATGTAAGACGCTTAACGTCTCCGAGTCGATATCACCTGCTAAAAATCATTCAAGCTACCCTTGCTTCTCATCAAAGGTAGCTTGTAAAATCTTATTTTCTATTTTTAGAATGTGCGTTTCCCTTGCATTCAATTCCTCACTTCTTCTCATATAACTTCTGTACATAGTCAATTTCTTTTTTTAAGCCTGTTTTAAGATCATTGACTGGTTTGTATGCCAAGAGTTTTTCTGCTTTTGAACTATCAGCCCACGTGTGTCTTGGCTCACCGACCGCTTGATCTAAAAATTGAAGGGTTGCTTTTTGCTCTAAAAAACATTCCAGCATGGAAATAATGTCAATCACAGAAGCTCTTTCTTTCCCTCCGATATTCATGACTTCCCCAACAACGTTTTTCGCATGAAGCACCGCCGCTGTGGCAGTGACACAATCATCAATATAGGTGAAATCACGAGTTTGCTTACCATCACCAAAAATCGGGATTGGCTTGTTTTCTAGCATTCGCTGAATAAAACGATGAAAAGCCATATCACTCCGTTGTCGCGGTCCATATACCGTAAAATAGCGTAAAATCACAACTGGAACTGAATAATTTTTCAGGTAAACTTTACACAGATATTCGCCTGTTAATTTTGTTATTCCATATGGCGATAAAGGTTCTGGGATTTGTCCCTCTGTTACTTTCCCTGATTTTTCACCGTAGATAGACGAAGTAGAAGCATAAATAAATTTTAATAATGGACGATCCTTGCATGCTTCTAAAAGCCGTTGTGTGACGAGAATATTATAAGAAACATACTGCTTAAAATCCGCTCCCCAGCTTGCCCTCACTCCAGGCATTCCAGCTAGATGATAAATAACATCAACGTTCCCAAGAAGCTCTTCCCATTCCACATTAAGCAAATTTTGCTCAATCAATTGAAAGCGTGGATGGCTGATCAGGGACTGTATGTTATCCTTTTTGTACTCCTTTGCCGTTGGTCCAACATAAGCGTCGATGCCAATTATTTTCACATTAGGATCCTCAAGCAAACGTTCACATAGACTCGAACCAATAAAACCAGCAGCACCTGTAACTAATACATTCACAGTAGCCCCATCCCTACGGATTGTAGCCGTTTCATTAGATTTGGCTGCCAATCATTAAGATAAAAAATCATTTTTCTAACCCCTCTCCCTTACAAAACAATACCAACAACCATACCTTGTATAGTTTATTAATAATGGCATTTTTCGTGATGAGCGAGCTGGGTTACTCGTAAAAAGGGGCGTATGTCTAGGCTACATGACTAACGATCTCACAACAAATGATCGTAGAACACTAAAAATAGATTTTAAAAAAACGGACACTCTCCATTTGTTGAAGGTGCCCGCTTCATGTCTAGCTGTCATTTCCTTTAGATTAATTTTCTAACGATCTGTTCGACCACTTGCTGTCCTTGGTCGATGCAGTCTGGTAATCCAACCCCGTCAAACCCTGCACCGGCCAAATACAAACCTGGTAAATGTCTAGCTGTATCTTCTTTCATTTTGTTGATTTGAAAAACATGTCCTACATGGTATTGAGGCATCGCTTCTTTCCAGCGTGTCACAAGATGGAAAAGTGGCTCTCCTTCAATGTCCATGATCCCTTTTAAGTCACGCAAAACAACAGAAACGATCTCTTCGTCTGATTTATCGACAATCTCGGAGTCCCCTGGCCGTCCAATGTAACAACGGAGCAGCGCAAAGCCTTCAGGCGTAGAATGACTCCATTTTTTATGTGTCCACGTACAGGCCGTAATCGTCTGAGGACTGTTTCGTGAAACGACAAACCCTGTCCCATCATATGGATTGTGAACAGCTTCTTTTCGAAAAGCCAAAGCGACTGTCGCTACAGATGTCGCTTCCATTTCTTTTAAGTACTGATAATATGGGTAAGCATCAAGCATCTTTGCTGTAATATGGGGTGGTGTCGTCACAATGACCTCATCAAATCGTTCAATTGAACCGTTTTGAAACGTGAGTAAAAATGTCTCTCGCTCTTTTCGAATGGATACTACCGGGTTTCCTTTCCAGATTGAATCCGCATCCAGGTGATTCTCAATTGCATCAACAAACGATTGCAGCCCATAGCGAAAAGTAAGAAACATGCCTTGCTTTTTTTCCGACTGATCTTCGGGCTTCTTTTTCGTGCCTCGCGTTTTTTTCATTCCTCTGATAAGTCCACCGTATTTTTTTTCAAGCTGTTGAAAATTTGGAAACGTTGCTTGTAAGCTTAGCTTGTCTAAGTTGCCTGCATAAATACCTGACAAGAGCGGTTCAATCAGTTGATCGACAACCTCATTACCAAGCCGCCGTCTGAAAAAATGACCGAGGGAAATATCCTCATTTTCATCGGTTATCGGTGGGATAAAAAAGTCACTAGCCGCACGAATTTTTCCAAGAGGCGAGAACAAGTTTGTCTTTAAAAAAGGACCTAGCTCCGTTGGAATCCCCATTATCGCTCCACCTGGAATTGGATGTAGAGAAGCACCCTTTAAAATATACGCTTGCCCTGTATCATTATGAAGCAGGTCATTCTCAAGACCGACTGCTTTTGCAAGCTTTGACATGCTCGTCTTCCTAGCTAAAAAAGAGTCGGGTCCTCGCTCAATGACAAATCCATCTGTCCGATCGGTTTGAATTTTCCCGCCAAGCCGCTCACACCCCTCAATCAAGACATAATCGAGAGGGAAGCCTTGCTCATGCTTTTTTTGATGCAATGCATGGGCTGCCGCTAAACCTGTAATACCTCCACCAATAACGGCAACTCGGGTCTTCTTACTCGTCACCGTTCATCACTCTTTCTCTGCGAGCTTTTTTTGTACAACCGATGCAAGACAATCGATAAACTCAGGCTTTGCATTCGGCATTTCTGGACGATAATAGTTGATACCTAGCTCATCGGTGACCACTTTACATTCATAATCGTTATCATAGAGGACCTCTAAGTGATCAGCCACAAACCCAACAGGGCAGTAGATCATCGACGTATAGCCATGCTTTTCATATAGCTCACGGGTTAAATCCTGGACATCCGGTCCAAGCCACGGTTCAGGAGTATTCCCTTCACTTTGCCACCCTATTTCATAATTTGTAACACCTGCTTCTTTTGCAATCAAATCGGCAGTTTCTTGAAGCTGCTGTGGATAAGGATCTCCGCTTTGAAGGATTTTTTCTGGTAAGCTGTGAGCTGAAAAGATAACACAGGCTTTGTCACGGTCCTCAATGTTCTCCATTGTTTTCTTTAACTGCTCCGCCCAATAAGCAATAAAGGCAGGCTCATCATACCAGCTTTCCACACTCGTAATCGTTGGGCCGCCAATTTTTTCAGATTCTTCATGGGCACGACCATTATAAGATTTGACACTGAAGGTGGAGAAATGAGGGGCAAGAACAATGCTTATCGCTTCTTCAATACCTTCATCCTTCATTTGCTGAACAGCATCTTCGATGAATGGATCAATATGTTTTAAACCGAGAAAGGCTTTAAATTCACGGTCATCATACAGTTCATTTAAACGTTTCTCTAAGCCAAACGCTTGATCTTCTGTAATTTTCGCAAGTGGGCTAATCCCGCCGATTGCCTCATAGCGTTCAGTAAGATCATCTAATGCCTCTTTTGACGGCTTACGGCCGTGACGAATATGGGTATAATAAGGTTCAATTTCCTCTTTGCTTCTTGGTGTACCGTACGCCATGACGAGTAAACCAATTTTTTTCTTTGACATCTAGGGTCACTCCTTAATTCAGTCTGTTCGATGAGTAATCATGGACAAATGCTGTCAATCGTCGTAACACCGCTGGATCAACTTCTGGAAAAACACCATGTCCAAGATTGAAAATAAAATGAGGGCTCTTCATGCCTTGGTCAAGAATTTCCTTTGCCCTGGCTTCAATTACGTCCCAAGGTGCTAAAAGGATGGCTGGGTCGAGGTTTCCTTGAACGGTTTTTGTTACACCAGCCTCCCTTGCTTCTTGTACTGATAAACGCCAGTCTAAACCAACCACATCAAGTGGAAGGTCATTCCATTCATGGACAAGATGGCTCGCCCCGACCCCGAACATAATGAGTGGAACCTTTTCCTTTTTCAGCTCTGTGAAAATCTTTTCCATGACAGGCTTAACAAAGATCCGATAGTCACGGACATTTAATGTTCCGACCCATGAATCAAATATTTGAATCGCCTGGGCACCAGCAGCAATTTGAGACTTCACGTATGTAATCGTCATTTCACCAAGCTTTTCCATTAGTAAGTACCAAGCTTTCGGCTCTGCATACATAAAGGCTTTTGTTTTATTGTAATTTTTTGAAGGACCTCCTTCAATCATATAGCTCGCCAGTGTAAAGGGCGCACCACTAAAGCTAATAAGAGGAACCGTTAATTGCTCTCGAAGTAGCTTAATCGTATCAAGCACGTACGGAACGTCTTCTTCAGGATGAATAACCCCTAACTTCTCTACATCATCAAGGGAACGAATCGGATTATCAATCACAGGCCCGATCCCTGCTTTAATTTCAACCTCAACACCAATCGAAGGGAGAGGCGTCATGATATCTTTATATAAGATCGCCGCATCATTGTTGTATTGATCGACGGGCAGCTTTGTCACATATGCACATAATTCAGGCTGGTGGGTAATTTCAAAAAGGGAATACTTCTCTTTTATTTTCCGATACTCTGGCTGAGAACGACCCGCTTGGCGCATATACCATACGGGTACATGGCTATGGTGCTCTCCTCTGCATGCTTTTAAAAACGTATCATTAAATGTTGACGTAGTCATTTCGACACACCTTTCTTCACAACTCATTACGTCCTATTCTAATCGAATAACCAAAAAAAATCATTCTTTATCCTCTATTACTATAATCACCGAATGATTAGGTGTATAGCAAAATCGACAAACTGTCATAAATTTGATGAAATCAGCGATCATTTTGTTGGAGATGGAGTAAAAGAACGATGTTAGAAAAGAGCAAGGCGCCCGCCTAGCGGGAACAAGCGCTGGAGAATCTGATTTGAAAACGTTTTCTACTTTTGTAGGAGATGTCGAAGCGACCTAGATCCGCTGGCACATTACACTAGACAGCTTTGATGTTTTTTTGTTTCTTAAATCAAAATTCTTGCCAACAACGGGATAGAGAGGCTGGGACATAACGAACGTGTATGATTGAAAATGCGAACAATGCACAACCTTAGCGGCGGAAATAGACGTAGACTCCTTCGGGATCAAAGACAAGGGTGAGACCCCGCAGTGCAAAAAGCACGAGGAGGCTCACCAGCCGCCCGCGGAAAGCGAAAGGTATTTCCGAAGCGAATGCGAGGCAGCAACGACCATGACGTTCGGATTTCTCTTCAAAAAAACTCTTTTGTCCCAGCCCATTATCCGTTATCACTATTTTTCTTTGCATGATACCCTAGCACCTTATGTTTATGTCTCTGCTTAGTTAAAACCTAACCTAAAATTCACATCTGCAATATTAGACGGCTCCCCTTCTTGCCCAGTCAGCGGATCATGAGGAACGACTTGGTATTCCTTCAATGAAAAGACATTCACACTTGAAACAAGGTATTCTTCCTCTCCAGCAATGGTACCAACTTTTTTTCTCCTGTCGCCATTGATCTCATAAATGTCGTAATTAAGACGCTCATCCTCAGAGCCGCTCCATTCCAATTTAATGCTCATTAGTCGAGAGCCTCCCATCGTCAAGGTCGCTGTAAGATCATCAACGGTGACTAAACGAACAGGAGGAAGGAGTTCTTCAACTCCATTAGGCTTTTGGAAGGCTGAAGCCTGTAAAGACTGAGGTCCTTCATCAAGAATCGCTCGAAAAAGGGCAGCTGGATAAGAGCTTCCTCCACGTAAATAGCGGTCCTCTGACGTAACGTCATACCCCATCCAAAGTGCGCCGACAACTTCTGGTGTATAACCGACGAACCATGCGTCCATTGCGGCATCGTCAACGGTTGTGTAAGAAGTTGTTCCTGTTTTCCCAGCAAGTGCTCCCACTCCATTAGCTTGCTGACCCGTTCCCTCTTTTACAACAGACTCGAGCATCCGCGTCATCGACCAAGCCGTTTGTGGTGAGAAAATTTTCTCCTCTTCCACCGTGGGCTTCTCCAGCTTATTTCCGTTACGATCATAAATTTCCTCGATAAAGTATGGGTTGACTTCTTT
>NZ_ANNK01000126.1 GCF_000334155.1 Halalkalibacterium ligniniphilum
AGGAGATGTCGAAGCGACCTAGATCCGCTGGCACATTACACTAGACAGCTTTGATGTTTTTTTGTTTCTTAAATCAAAATTCTTGCCAACAACGGGATAGAGAGGCTGGGACATAACGAACGTGTATGATTGAAAATGCGAACAATGCACAACCTTAGCGGCGGAAATAGACGTAGACTCCTTCGGGATCAAAGACAAGGGTGAGACCCCGCAGTGCAAAAAGCACGAGGAGGCTCACCAGCCGCCCGCGGAAAGCGAAAGGTATTTCCGAAGCGAATGCGAGGCAGCAACGACCATGACGTTCGGATTTCTCTTCAAAAAAACTCTTTTGTCCCAGCCCATTATCCGTTATCACTATTTTTCTTTGCATGATACCCTAGCACCTTATGTTTATGTCTCTGCTTAGTTAAAACCTAACCTAAAATTCACATCTGCAATATTAGACGGCTCCCCTTCTTGCCCAGTCAGCGGATCATGAGGAACGACTTGGTATTCCTTCAATGAAAAGACATTCACACTTGAAACAAGGTATTCTTCCTCTCCAGCAATGGTACCAACTTTTTTTCTCCTGTCGCCATTGATCTCATAAATGTCGTAATTAAGACGCTCATCCTCAGAGCCGCTCCATTCCAATTTAATGCTCATTAGTCGAGAGCCTCCCATCGTCAAGGTCGCTGTAAGATCATCAACGGTGACTAAACGAACAGGAGGAAGGAGTTCTTCAACTCCATTAGGCTTTTGGAAGGCTGAAGCCTGTAAAGACTGAGGTCCTTCATCAAGAATCGCTCGAAAAAGGGCAGCTGGATAAGAGCTTCCTCCACGTAAATAGCGGTCCTCTGACGTAACGTCATACCCCATCCAAAGTGCGCCGACAACTTCTGGTGTATAACCGACGAACCATGCGTCCATTGCGGCATCGTCAACGGTTGTGTAAGAAGTTGTTCCTGTTTTCCCAGCAAGTGCTCCCACTCCATTAGCTTGCTGACCCGTTCCCTCTTTTACAACAGACTCGAGCATCCGCGTCATCGACCAAGCCGTTTGTGGTGAGAAAATTTTCTCCTCTTCCACCGTGGGCTTCTCCAGCTTATTT
Organism: Halalkalibacterium ligniniphilum; assembly: GCF_000334155.1. Taxonomy (GTDB): domain Bacteria; phylum Bacillota; class Bacilli; order Bacillales; family Bacillaceae_D; genus Halalkalibacterium; species Halalkalibacterium ligniniphilum. The sequence goes on from NZ_ANNK01000126.1 coordinate 1,091, forward strand.
CCGTTACGATCATAAATTTCCTCGATAAAGTATGGGTTGACTTCTTTCCCTCCATTGGCAAGCGATCCATATGCTTTTGCTAGCTCAAACGGTGTGACACCTGTTTCAAGACCACCAAGAGCTAGAGCAAGGCCTTTGTCTGGAAGGGTGAAGCCTTGCCGCTCCAAATAGGAAAGAGCTCTATCTACACCTAGCTCATTCAAAAGCCAAACGGCAGGAGCGTTCGCCGAATGGGTAATCGCGTCATACATCGTCATTTTCCCCATATACTGTTGATTGCTATTACGTGGGGTATAGCCGTCATAGCTTACTTGTTCATCTTTTAGAAGAGAATAAGGATGATAGTCTCCCTCTTCTAAAGCAGGAGCATAAACAGCGAGTGGCTTGAAAGTAGAGCCTGGCTGACGTTTGACATTCACTCGATTTAACCCTAAGCGAACATATTCACGACCGCCTTGAACAGCAAGGACACCGCCACTATTCGTATCCATTAACACATAGGCAGCCTCTGCGTCCTTATTGCCATTAGGATAATACTGATCATTTCGCATCAATTTAAAAGAGGCTTCCTGAACGTCACGGTCAATCGGCACAACGACCTTATAACCACCTGTTAAAAATTCTTCATTTGAAAGTCCAAAGCGTGCCTCTGCCTCATCGATGACCATATCAATGTACGTTAAGTACGCTTCGTTTTCCGTTACTTCATTCAGTTCAACTTGAACGGTTTTCCCTTGCAAGCGTACCGCTTCGTCCGCACGTAGGTAGCCTTGCCGCTCCATGACTGAAAGAACTAAATCACGTCGTTGCTTGCTCCGTTCAGGATTATTAATCGGTGAATAGGCATTTGGTCCTTTCGGCAAGCCCGCGAGCAAGGCTCCCTCTTCAACGGTTAAGTCATTCACTTCTTTATCAAAATAGAGCTTTGATGCCGCTTGAATTCCATGAGCACCATGTCCAAAGTAAATTCGGTTTAAGTACATTTCTAAAATTTCATTTTTACTGTATCGACGCTCTAAATTTATCGCGATTAATACTTCTTTTGTTTTTCGAAGCCAAGATTTATCGTGAGTGAGAAAAACATTCTTCGCTAGCTGTTGAGTAATTGTGCTCCCACCTTCAACTTTTGCACCTGCTAGAATATCACGGTACAACGCACGACCAATCGCACGAAAATCGATTCCTTGATGCTCATAAAATCGCGCGTCCTCTATCGCAATAAAAGCATCCTGTACATGCTGAGGAACATCCACTAACGATATTATTTCACGATTTTCAACATAAAGCTTCGTGACCAAATCTCCTTCCTCATCCACTAATGAGGTCGTTGCATCCATAACAAGCTTTTGATCATCAATGACATAATGACCAGCTAAAAGAATAAATAAATAACCTATGAGACCAAACAATATTGTTGAAAGTATGGTTACAAGCCCGATAAAGATTTTTTTCTTCAGCTTCATTCAACTCCTTTCCACCATTGTACCTAAAGTATGCCCGTCCGTTCGCGCTTCTATCGACAGTCTTCATTCAGAAGATGAAAATAGAATGCTGTGCATGGTTTACAATGATAGTAGACAGAAAGACAGTAAGCAAGAAAGTAGATAAAAGAAAGCACGGCTAAGATAACTATACGAACGACCCAATGACAGGTTTCAACAAATTATGCAAAGAAGGAATCCAAGGACCAATCAATTTTCCTTGTCTGTCCATTGTCTTAACACATCTCATGTCTAATAAACAAAACAAGCTCAGCAATCCTTAATATGAAAAGCGCAGGTGCCTTGTTTAGCCACTGGAATTAGACAGCATTAAAATGTTGTCCTATCTTATCTTTTAAAGAAATAACGCTAGACCGAGAGTATTACGGTCTAGCGTTATTTTACAAGCCCATGCCGATGAGCGTAGATGGCAATTTGTGTTCGATCTTCAAGCTGGAGCTTATGTAAGATGTTGCTCACATGGGTCTTGACCGTCTTAATGCCGATAAAAAGTGCTTCGGCAATTTCTTGATTGCTTTTCCCTTCTCCTACTAGATAAAAGACCTCAAGCTCTCGAGGTGTTAGCTCCAAATGAGGCGCTGTCTCTTTTGGTGCCCGCATTCGTTCCATCATTTTATTTGTGACTCGGGCTTCAACAACAGGTTCTCCCTTTGAGGCGGAACGAATCGCACGAGCGATGTCTGCTGCAGAAGATGTTTTTAACAAATAGCTAAATGCACCAGCTTCTATCACTGGATACACCTTCTCATCATCAATAAAACTCGTTAACACAATTACTTTGACTTCACTTGTTTCCTTCATGATTTGTGAAGTGGCCGCAATTCCATCCATTTTCTCCATCACAAGATCCATGAGAACGACATCAGGCTTTTTATCGAGAACAAGACGAACACCCTCCTTACCGTCACTCGCTTCTCCGATCACCTCAATATCAGGCTGGGTTCCTAAGTAAGCGGCGAGACCCATTCTTACCATTTCGTGGTCATCAATGAGAACGACACGAATCATCTAGCTTCCCCCTTCCACGCAACAGGTATTTTTGCTTCGAGCTGTGTCCCCTTTTCTGGGACAGAAACAATGTCAAGAACGCCTCCAACCTCATTCATTCGTTCACGCATCGTTTGAAGTCCATAAGACCCGTGTTTTTTTTCAGCCAAATCAAAACCAATACCGTTATCAATCAATTTCATCCGTACTTGATTTTCCGACTTTCTTAGCTGGATTTCTACATGGGAGGCTTTCGCATGACGCAGTATATTCGAAATCGCTTCTTGAACAATTCGAAATAAATGGTCTTCAATGCCTTTGGGCAAATGGTCAACAGCATCCATACGGCTTGTTACTTTTAAGCCATGCTTTTGCTCTAATTCCTTAAACAGGCTAATCATGCCTTCTTTTAGGCTTTTTCCTTCTAAATGAGCAGGTCGAAGGTGTAACAGAAGCGCCCTCATTTCCGCCTGTGCTGTATTGGCCATCTGTTCCACCATTGTGATTTGTTTTTTTGTCCCCTCACTTGCCCCATCAAAGCCCTGCTTGACGGCTGCCGTCATCATAGAAATGGCAAACAATTGTTGGCTGACCGCATCATGAAGGTCACGGGCGAGACGTTGCCGCTCTTCTGTTACAGCCGCTTTTTTTACCGTTTCTTGCATACGGACTCGTTCGGACGAAAGCCGCTGCAAGGATGCGACTTGCTCCTCCACTCTCTCCGCCATCCGATTTAGGCGCTCAGCCAATTCGCGAATTTCGTCCTCTCCATCAAGGTCAATGCGATGTGAAAAGGTTCCCCTCTCAAAAAGCATCACACTGTGCAGCAGCTGATCCAAACGCTTTTTTAAGGGCATGAATTGAATCACACCGGCAATCAGTCCAGTTGCAACAATGACAATAAGAATTAGGACAACTAATGGGAGACCCATCAGCTTTTGTTCAAGTAATACAGCCAAGCCACGAGGGTCATGATATGTCACAATGACGACAATAAAAAGACCTGTAAAAAAGCTGACAATCAGACTGTTGCGGACAAATTGCCACTGGAGCTGGGTAAGACGTCGCTTGTTCATACGGCTCTCACCTTCACTTCGCCAATCCCTGTCGAAATCACTAGCTTTAATCGCCTCGGTGATTGTTTATACTCCTTCGTCGCAATGCTTATCGTCTGATTGAAGCCACTTTGCTTGCGCTGAAACAGAGAGATCTCTCCTATCCATGTGGACGCTTGAATCGATACGGCTAGATCCTCAGGTACAAAAAGGTGAATATTTCCGATCACTTCCTGAATAATCACAACTGTTTCACCTTCTGGGATAATTGCCTTTGAGAAGTCCATTTTCACATCGCCAATTCCATTCCAAATTGTTGTATCTTGAAGTTCAAACTGGTCATGAACGTAATGGATTTCCCCAATTAAGCTACGACGCATCGAAGGTGAAACATAAATGGTTTCCTGTTTTTTTTCATCCTTTTTCGTTTCAGTTTCACTTCGATGGAATGAAAAGGTTTCATCTTGGGAAACAGGACGATCACCTTCTTCTTCTTGGTACCATTGCTCTTTATCCTGATCACGTTTGTTTGCTTTTTTTCTTTCTCTCCTTCGTGCTTTCTTCTTATCTTGTTTCTCTGTATCTTTTCCACCAAGGAGCTTTACACCATAGTAGACAATCGCTCCTGCAAACAAAAGGCCAAAGAGATTGACGTGAAACAGCCGGTCAAATAAGATTGCTGCACCCAAAATAAAAAAAACAATACTTAGCAACCGGTGCTGTCGCCGGTAAAAAAAGAGGCCGAGCAGTAGGAAGATGAGGGGAATCACCAAAAGATCAATTGAAAAGCGAAACGCTTCAAGTAGTATGGTTAATCCGATCATAACGATGATAATGCCTAATAGCGTTTGCTTACTCATTCTCATTGCCCCCTCCCACTTCTTTTTAATTAATGATTACATCACCTGATGTTGTTTTCACATCTACCGTATACAACCCCGCTCCTATTGTACCAGAAACCGATTGCGATTGTTGATTTGAGCCTTGAATCGAATGCTGAATGAGGATATCACCTGAAATCGTTTGCGTGGAAAGCGTAAAATTAGGCTCAGGATAGGTTAGACGAACATCTCCAGACACCGTTTCAAATCGTCCATCTCCATTCTCACCTTGATACGTAACAAGGATGTCTCCTGAGACGGACTTGCTCATTAGATTCCCTTGATAGGTTTTCACAACCACATCACCTGAAGTAGAATCCATCTTCCCATTCGTTGTTTGAACATCATTCAGAAAAAGATCACCTGATGTGCTCGAAAAATCAAGTTGTTCTGCAAAAAACCTTTCTCCCAGAACATCGCCTGAGACCGTTTTAATCGTTAATGTTTTTAGTCGGTCATTTCCGTTGATATAAATATCTCCTGATACTGACCTCAATTCAAGAGTTTCTTGATAAGATTCGGGTATTGAAACGACAACCTTTGGATCAGCTCGAAAAAAAAGAAACGAGAAAAAGCGGAAGGACGGTTCTCTTACTTCAAACTCCACACGATGACCCCGACTGTTTTTTACAAGCTCGTATTCTCCGTTCCTCGTATCCTCTAACTGAACTGTTAGCTCTTCTTCAGCTGTTGGAACTACTTCAAGATTAAGACTTGTGCTACGAATGAAGACATGCTCCTTACCATCGATGAGCTCCGCAGCATAACCTCCAGACGATTCTTTCCCCCAGCCACTGAAAATTACTGGAATATTTACAAGCACTAAGATGATACCAATTCCAATTAAAAGAATTCCAGCTACTTTTTTCATTTTTCCCCACCCCCATTTCTATGATAATGTAAGCTTGGCGTAACGCCAAGCTTACATTGGGTCATGAATGAACGCGTCTCCCCTAGCATTAAATATTTCCAAGGAATCAGCATGCTTTACAATTTATGATTGAGCAGACGCCACTTTCGCTTTTAGCGCCTCAAATTCATTTTCAACCTCTTGCTCAAACTCTCTTGAAAACCCTTGAGACGTTCTCCTATTTGTTTCATATAGCTCCGTATCCACAATCCTCTCCTCAACTCTTAAAAATTCTTCTTCTGCATTTTTGATGGAAAATGCCGCCGCTGTTCGATTCATCTGAGCGTTCGCTTTAGATGCTTGTGCCCGAAGAACCAATTCTCGTTTTTTATCCCGAAGCTTTTCATACTTCACTTCCATGTCTTCAAGCTGGAGCCGTAATTGATGAACATGAGCCTTGCTTTTTTCAAGTAAAGCTTGATAGCGGTTTACTTGTTCAGCCGCTGCTTTCTTTGAATAAAGCGCTCGTTTCGCTAAATCCTCTTCCCCAGCTTTTAAAGCTGCCTCCGCTTGCTTATCTCGACGCTCTTTCAATTCGATCGCTTCCTGGTAATCACGTTCTAATGAAAGATGAAGCTTTTTTTGCTTTTCAATCGCCGCTTCCGCACGCTTCATTTCTGCTTGCACATCACGCATATATTGATTGAGCATCATCACTGGCTCTTCAATTTTATCTAACCCTTCATGAATGGAAGCCATAACCACGTTTCGAATTCGTTTCATTACCATCTTGTCTTTCCTCCTAATTAATCGTATTTTTTCATCATTCGGGCGAATTCATCATCAATTGAATCAAAGGCTCGTGTCGTCGGTCTTTCATCCGCTTCAAAATCCAAATCCGCGTCGTCACTGTGACGTTTAAGCAGACGATAGCCCCCATAAATGAAAAGCGCAGCAATGGCTAAGCTAATCACACCACCAATTCCGCCAAATAGAACAATTCCACCTAATCCCATCAGTAAAATACTTGTAAACGTAAGCTCGTCTTTCTCTTGCCACTTCGCATAACCCCAATAAAGCAGCAACGCCCCAATTACCACACTTGCTAATCCTCCTAAGTGAATGCCAAGCATCCCAAAAAGCATGCTAGCACCAATCAATACGAGAAAAACACCACCAATCACCTTACCAGTTCGCTTCATTTACCATCCCTCCTTTTCTTTAACTACTTTTATTGTAGAGAAGGGGAAGCGTTTCGATAACGCACTAGAGCATGGTTTTATCTCAGCCCCAAGACGGAGTTCTTACTCAGACCTATGTCCTTTTTATGAACCTTTGTTATTTTCAAAGAGCCTTTGCGCATGATTCGCTATAATAGAATGAGACATGATAGAATATGAATGGTTTTAGCAGTCATACTTTGTTAAAGTAGAGATGCTTGGAGGTGCTAGATATGACAGAGGTTACAATCTGGCTTGCTTTTCTTGCCGGAATTGTTTCGTTTTTATCCCCTTGTATTTTCCCTTTAATGCCTGCATATTTGGCTCAATTAACCGGGTCAACGGTATCAGGGGATGCGATTGTTGCTGATCGGAGATTAATTCTTTCTCGCAGCAGCGGATTTATTCTTGGATTTACACTTATTTTCCTATTACTCGGTGCATCATCCACCTTTATTGGTCAGCTATTTTGGGGAAATCGTCTTTTATTAGAGCAAATTGGCGGGATCGTTATTACTGTATTCGGGTTACAAATGATGGGGATTATTTCTCTGCGGATGCTTTTAAGTGAAAAAAGAATTGCGACAAAGCCAAAAAAATCATCGAGCTTTGCTGGTTCAGTCATGCTCGGCTTTTTATTTGGAACAGGCTGGTCCCCATGCATCGGTCTCGTTCTTTCATCCATCTTAATTTTGGCAAGTCAAGCAAACACGATGTGGACAGGGATGTTCATGCTTCTCATTTACTCAATTGGTCTAGGCATTCCATTTATCCTTGTTGCTCTTCTATGGTCACGTTCTCTTCATAAGATGCGTCGGTTAAATAGATGGCTACCAAAGATTCAAAAAGCGAGCGGACTCATTATGGTCATCCTTGGAATTTTGCTATTCACAGGTCAGTTCCGTGTCATTTCTGCCTATTTTGCACGATTTGTCCCTTTTAATTTTTAATAAAACAAAAACCCCTTTCCTGTCTAATAAGAGGAATAAGGGGTTTTCTGCGCTAAGGGTTCCGAACAGGGTAAGAAAAACTGCCCTTTCGTTCTCGTCACTTTTATGAAAGGTAGCCACCTGATGCTCTTCTTAACATCCCTCGAGGAAGAACAACCGCTTATAACCCTCCGCATTACATTGGTAATGCTTTTTGCTCAAGAATACGCATTCGGTATCCATTTTTCGCGGTTTCTCCAAGTACGTCAAGAAAGTGATAGTTCACAGTCGCACCAACAATCGCCCCAAAGCCAGGAATTAATTGGAATAGCTTCGGCAAATCAATATGATCGCGATATTCAAGCTGGAATGATTTCCAATCTAGTTGTTTTAAATATTCCTTCCTCTCTGGGAATTGTTTCACGTAGTCCTCCCAGTTTTCAATCAACTCAAATACCTCTTTTTTCTTTTCCTCACTAGAAAAAGCGAGCTGAAAAAGATGAAGGACAAAAAGGCGCTCCCGGTAGTCTTTCACATCAAAACCGTACAGACTTGCAATATCGAAGAGCATTTTCATTTTAATTCCCAGCAAAAGGGGAAAATCAACGAGCCCTAGAAAGATACCACCAACACCTGTACCTGCCCCTTCAGCCGCTGCGGTTTTTTTATAACGTTCGATGGTCTGCTGAATGAATTCCTCCCGTTCTTGAAGGTTTCCCTCAAGGAGGGGCTGCTTTTTAGCCGTATATTCCGATCCTATTAATGTTGCATGGACCATATTTTTCACACTTGTTGTAACGACGGTATGAACTTTTTCAGGGACAAACTGATTGACTTTCGTCTGAATTTTTTTCGCATAACGTCCGGTCATTGACTGGCGTTTCATCATTTTTCGCTTCCATCTTGAAAGCTCGTCGACGACCTGTTCTTTATAAACAGACAAATCATCACCTCATTTAACCTTTCCTGCTACCATACCATGCAGTCTTTTCACGATTTATGACTGTTTCTTCTGACGAAAAACTAAGCGGGTACAATAGACATAGCTGAAAATCCCTCCTGCAATCATAGCAACGGCGCCAATAAGTAAAGTTGAAGCAAGAAAAAGCGTCAATCCATTTACCAAAGTCATGACAAGGAGCAAGCGGAGCACCAAGCTTGAAAAAGCAGCTTTTTTCTCCTGGTCAGAAACAGGATATAAGTCGATCCATATTTTTGTTTCATAATGATTTTGCAAGGTGGAGATCTGCAAACCAGCCATATAGAGAAACAATAAAAACACAAGAGGCTGCCAGCCATCTGGTAAAATCGCCATCATGATCACTGAAATAATAAGCAGACGGACATAAATTCCAAAATAATCATTTGCCCGTAAAAAGGTTCGTGCATAAAGGAACCCATACGTGCTTTTATCATTCCTTGATAAGAGAGGAAGCAGAAATGCAGCGTAGCTTCTTGGTTTTATTTGATTTTTTAATTGGGGTACATCGGTAAAAGTATTGGCAATTCGATAAAAAAACATCACCATTCTTTGCTCTAGCTTAATTAAATGCTCCCATTTTAGCGTACGGTTTTTTTCGATTCGTCGGAAATAGCCTACAAAGAGAAGAAGCGCAATCACAATAACTGCTAAAACATATAGCAGTCCTGCTTGGACAAATAAAAGATAGACAAACACTCCATTTACGACGATACGCAAACTAAGGTGCTGTCGTTTTTCCACATCCGTTTGTAATCGTTGTTCAGCCCAGCTCATCCAAAGATTGATCCCTTTCATGATTACAAGCGCGAACAGGACGCTCCAAAAATCACGACCTCCCTCTCCTAGATATTGAAAGTATAAGGGTGAAAGAACCAACAAAACGAGTGCAAGGATAAAGCTTTGCAAGATGTAGGAATAAATCCTTGAGTTAAAAAAATATCGGTCAAGCTTTCCTTCGTACGGGAGAAGAAAAACTGAATCAGCCTCCTTCACAAATGTACGAACCGGACTTCTCGAAAGCAGCCAAGTGAACACGACTGTAAATACCACAATTGCAGGAAAGGTTTCAGGTAGCCAATCCAGCAACAAACTATAATAATAGCTCCCTAAAATGATAAGCACATATACCGTAAATAAAAAGCCACTATTGCCAATTAATCGTAAGTAACGAATGGCTTCGTTCCAATATGCACTGACTCGTTCACGCCAAATTGTCCCTCCATTCATCATTCGTCATCGTCCTTTGTCATCTCGATGTAAATCTCATCAAGGGTTGCAGTTGGCATCTGAAGCTGAGCTCGCATCTCTTCCAGTGTTCCATTCAACACAACTTGTCCTTTATGTAAAATGATAAATCGATCACAGTATCGTTCTGCAGTTGCAAGAATATGGGTTGACATAAGCACCGCCGCCCCTCGGCTTTTCATTTCTGAAATTAAATTTAAAAAGGACTGAATGCCAAGTGGGTCCAAACCAACGATTGGTTCATCAACAATATAAACAGGAGGTTCTACAAGAAAGGCGCAAATGATCATCACCTTCTGCCTCATCCCTTTGGAAAAATGGCTTGGATACCAATTTTTCATCTTCTCCATTTTGAATTCCTTTAACAGTCGATGAGCTCGCTCTGTAAAATCCGTTTCATCGATGCCGTAAGAAAGAGCCGTTAATCTCATATGCTCCCAAAGCGTTAGCTCATCATATAAAATTGGCATTTCAGGGATGTACGTATATGCGCGTCGATAGGCATCCTTATTTTCCTGAATCGTTGTTCCCTCTACTTGAATCGTCCCCTTTTGCGGAGTCATTAACCCAAGAATATGCTTAATGGTCGTGCTCTTCCCTGCACCATTTAAGCCAATTAATCCAACAATTTCTTGTTCATAAATTGAAAAATTCACATCGTGAAGAACAGGTTTTCTTGGGTGGTACCCACCTGTCAGCCCTTCCACTTTAATCCGCTCTTCCATCCCATCTTCCTCCTTTTACCTTTCTATCGTATCAAACCTTTTCTTTCTTTGACCAGTTTTGCCTCTACAAAACCTTCATTTTTCTTTATACCTAATCATTTTCTCCAATTTTTCAGAGATGACTCCTCACAAGCTTTGACGAGAAATCAAAAAGCAGACTCGTCATGAGTCTGCTTTTTATCATACATCTTCTGGCATTGGTGTAGCTGTGGGTGGTGCGTAGCCTTCTGAGTATGTTTTATCAATGAGCTGACGGATATCCTGTGGTGACATTCCTTCATCATAAAGGTTCATCGATGCATGGGCAATTTCAAGACAGACTCCACACTTTGCTCCGTGATCATCCCACGTAATCTCCCCATCTTCAGTCTGAGCATGAACAAAGCAGTCGTAGCTACTTCGATGACCCACTGATTCTCCACAACCACAGTAACAAGGCATTGTTTCTAATAAATCCTGATAGTGTGGCACCCGTTCATAAATCGGGGTAATCGATTCATGGTAGTCATCTAAAAATGTAGGAAGCACTTCTGCTGAAGCGGTTGTTTCCTGGATATCACCCATCATCATTGAATGATGACCATCATGCTCCTCTTCCTCTGTTACTTGAGCATTTTGACAGCCTGAGATAGGAATCATGAATCCAAATAGTAAAACAAGTATGGCAAGCTTATTCATCGACGTTCACTCCTACTAATAGGCGTATTTTGAACGCTTTAATTATAGCATGCTCTCTGTTTACCATCCGTTTCAACTTTGTGACAGTCCATCCCATTATTTAGTTAACAAAGCGAGTCTGCTCTCCCCAAAATTCCTTACGAATTTGAACTTTTTGAATTTTTCCTGACGCCGTTTTCGGAAGGCCTGTTGTAAAGGTGACAGATTTAGGCGCCTTAAAATGGGCAAGCCTGCTCCGAGCAAATTCGATAACTTCTTCCTCTGTTAATTGGAACCCCTCGCGAACAACAACGACTGCATGTGGAACCTCTCCCCATTTTTCATGAGGAACAGCGACAACTGCCGCTTCCAAGATAGCAGGATGATGATACAGCACACCTTCTACCTCAATGGAAGAAATATTTTCTCCCCCACTGATAATAACATCCTTTTTACGATCGACAATCTCAATATAGCCGTTCTCCTCAACAATTGCCATATCACCTGTGTAAAGCCAGCCATTTCGAATCGTACTCGCTGTCGCTTCTGGATTTTTCCAATAACCCTCCATCATCCCGTTTGTTCGAGTAATAATTTCTCCAATTGTTTTTCCATCTGGGGGAACAGGCTTCCCTTGTTCATCCACAACTTTTACTTTTGAGCCGATCATTGAATATCCTGTTTTTGCTTTTAAAAGGTGCTGCTTGTCTTTTGGAAAATGTTTATGGTGAGAGCGAATCTGGGAGGTTGTAATCAGTGGAGATATTTCGGTCATACCATAGACATGGATGAATTCCCATCCTAAATCCTCCTCGACCCGAATAACAAAAGCAGGTGGTGGTGCAGAACCGGCAATCACAATCCGCATCCCCTTCTTAACAGGAAGCTCATTCATCTTCTGGTATTCAAGCAGCATATTCAAAACCGTAGGAGCCATATGGGCGATGGTAATATCATGCTTTTCAATTTTTTCAAAAATGCTCTTTGCGTCAACTTTTCGGAGCATAACTTGAGTTGCTCCATTCGCTGTATAGTAAAAAGGAGAGCCCCATCCATTCACATGAAACATTGGTAACACATGCAATAAAACATCTGAATCGCTGACACGCAGATGATGCTGTGTGGATAAAGCATGCAAATAATTGCTCCGATGAGTCAGCATGACTCCTTTTGGGTTTCCAGTCGTTCCACTCGTATAAAGAAGGCTCGCAATATCTGTCTCTTCTAACTGAACTCGTTCAAAATTTCTTGAAGGGAATTGACGAAGCCATTGATTGTAGCTTTTGTAATTCGGACCATCTTCCTTCGTACCATGAACAATAATTTCTCGTAAAGACGTCAACTGATCTAAAATGGGCTCCACAAGAGGGTAAAGCTCCTTATCAACAAACAAAACCTGACTCTCACTATGATTTAAAATAAAAAGGTAATCTTCAGGCTTTAAGCGTGTATTTAATGGAGTCATAACCGCTCCAACTTGAAAAGCACCATAAAACCCCTCAAGCATCTCTATCGTATTTGGTGCCAAATAAGCGACCTTATCCCCTTTCTGGATTTGAAGCGCTTTCAAACCATTAGAAAGTTGATTCACACGCTTTCCTAGCTCGGCATAAGTAAGGGAACGCTCGTCCTCAATAATCGCTAGCTTTTCTCCGTAAAGCTCGACAGCTCGATCCAAGAAATCAGTCAATATTAATGGTACATGCATGAAGGAACCCCCCCTTAAAATGATTGATTTATCACAATCTTTCAATAATAATTATAGCACAACCATTTTATCTGTGTTAGTCTCTTTTTCATTTGAATAAACTGTTATAAAACAACATTGGACGAGGTATGACAACTTGCAACAAAGACGAGCACTCTGTATTCTAAAAGAAATTGGTTGAGAGGATGAGGCATAATGTCGTTTGATCCAGATTGTATTTTTTGTAAAATAGTAGAAGGTGCAATTCCATCAGCAAAAGTTTATGAAGATGAACAAGTGATGGCTTTTCTTGATATCAGTCAAGTAACGAAAGGTCACACGCTACTTATTCCGAAAGTCCATGAAGAGAACATTTTTGAGCTTTCCACAGATACGGCAAAACATTTATTCTCGGTAGTTCCAAAGATTGCTAACGCCTTAAAAACAGAATTTTCGCCGCTTGGATTAAATGTTGTGAACAACAACGGCGAGGCCGCTGGACAAACCGTATTTCATTATCACCTTCACCTGATTCCTCGTTATGGACAGGGAGATGGCTTTGGCGCTGTCTGGAAAGACCATAGCAATCAGTATAGCGGAGAAGATTTACAAGATTTGTCTAAAAAAATCATGACTCATCTCTAAGACGTGTCCTGTTTTTGTATTTTAAATGGTTATTTTTAACGGGTACTTTTGTTTTTGTTTCAAACTTTCTGAAAGGTGAAAATAACAATTTCTTAGAAGGTCGTTTCATGGTACGATAAGACTATTATTTAAACACATTAATGTGTTAAAGAGATAAAGGAGTGGAGAGTATGGAGCGAGCATATAATTTCAATGCTGGTCCTTCAGCGTTACCAATTGAAGTTCTTCAAAAAGCCGAGTCTGAACTGGTTAATTTCCGAAATACTGGCATGTCAGTCATGGAACTAAGTCACCGTAGTAAGGAATATGAGGAAGTCCATAACGAAGCTGGCCGGCTTCTCAGAGAGCTATTGCATATTCCAGATAACTATGAGGTGCTCTTTTTACAAGGCGGAGCTAGCTTGCAATTTGCGATGATCCCAATGAATTTTTTAGATAAGGGGAAAATCGGTAATTATGTCCTGACTGGATCTTGGTCAGAAAAAGCGAAGAAAGAAGCAAGCTTTTTTGGTGAAACGGCTGTCGCTGCATCCACCAAGGAAGATAAGTACACGTCCATACCAAATCCAAAATCTTTAACGTATAACGACAATGATGCGTATGTTCATATCACCTCGAACAATACCATTTATGGCACACAGTGGCAGTCTTTCCCTTCCGTTCGACATGCACCACTGATTGCCGATATGTCCAGTGATATTTTGTCGCGCCCAATCCCGATCGAAAACTTTGATCTTATTTACGCTGGTGCGCAAAAGAATTTAGGTCCTTCTGGGGTAACAGTTGTTATTATACGAAAAGAGCTCCTTGAGAGAAACGTTGATCATGTACCGACAATGCTTCGTTATACAACACATGCAGATTCAAATTCTTTATACAACACACCACCGACGTTCGCCATTTATATGCTGACACAAACCTTGCGTTGGGTAAAAGACGTTGGAGGAACAGAAGCGATCGCTGACCGTAACCGAAACAAAGCTGAACTGCTTTATACGGTGATTGATGAAAGCAATGGCTTCTACAAGGGTCATGCTGAGAAAGAAAGCCGTTCGTACATGAATGTAACATTCAACCTACCGAGTGAAGAGCTAAATCAGCAATTTCTTGCAGAAGCAAAAGAAGCTGGCTTTGTCGGTTTAGGAGGTCATCGTTCCATCGGTGGCTGTCGCGCCTCAATCTATAATGGTGTAACGACAGAAGCTTGCGAAGCACTTGCTTCGTTCATGCGCAAATTTCAGCAAGACGCGAAATAATCATTTAGCGTCTAACCCATTAACATAAAAGCCATTAAAGCTGTTCCAAGTGAAAGGATACCCATTGCAAAGCTGTATCTAATCCACTGTCTCTTATTACCGTTTTTATTAAAGATAAGAGAAATTGTATGAATCACACCATACAAACATAGCATTGAAACAGAAACAAAAAAGAATACAACCCCGTGCATGACATCCCCTCCTTCCTTTAACTATATGCAAAAATAGGAAAAAAAGAAGGTCGGGATGAATGTACAATGATTGAAAGGTGGTCAACATGCGAGGAAAATCTCTTTTAACGGGAATTGTAACAGGCGCTGTTGTCGCTGGTATTTCCACATTGCTTGCAACTCCATCATCAGGGCAAGACTTCCAGCGTACGTGTAAAAAGAAATACGCGAGCTTTCGAGAAAGCTTGCAGCGCGCGAAAGAACAAAGCCTACTTCTAAAAGAGCAAGTTCAGCATACGACAAAGGTAGGATCTGAAGCCTTTAAAGAAGTAAGCGGAGATGTCAAAACTTCGATTGTAAGCTGGAAAAAAGATATCGATCCTACAATTCAGCAGTTAAAGTTTGACATTGACAACCTTCAAAAAAGTATTGAAGACCTGAAGCAGCTAAAAAAATAGCTGCTTCCTTTCAATCAGCGACATCACTATATAATTTAATTTCAAAAATTTTAAAAAATCCACATATTTCTCTTTATTTTCAAGAGAAATCTTGTCATAATAGTAACAACAAAAAGTATTGGGGAATAGTTTTACTTAAACATTTGTGCATTAGAGAAAGATTTAACGTAAGGATAGGAGGAGAACAAATTGGAGGAACACATCCCTTGCTCCTTAAAGCAATCTGTCATTTTTAGTCATAAGGTGGCTCAACTAAGCAAAGCATTGTGGAAGTCAGTAGAAAAAGACTGGCAAGCATGGATTAAACCGTTCGATTTGAACATTAATGAACATCATATATTATGGATTGCCTATCATTTAGATGGTGCCTCAATTTCAGATATTGCTAAATATGGTGTGATGCATGTATCGACCGCATTTAATTTCTCAAAAAAATTAGAAGATCGTGGTTACTTAACGTTCTCAAAAAGGGAGAATGATAAGCGGAATACGTACATTGACCTAACCGACTCTGGAAAAGCTTTACTAGTTAAAACACTTGAAGCGTATCAACCATCGACCTACAGTGTTTACGAAGGAGCGTTACCGATCAGAGGTCTGTACGGAAAATTCCCAGAATTTTCAGAACTCATGAGCATTGTCCGCCACATATACGGCCCTGACTTTGTTGAAATGTTTGAAACGACACTTGAAAAAATTGAAAATGATTTCTCTGAAGAAAACGGAAAACTAATGCTGGTAGAAAAAATCAAAAAGCCTTCCGTTTTATAGGAAACTTAACCAAGCGAGCCTACAGATAGGGTTCGCTTGGTTTGTTATATGGCGTCTAAATGAGCTTATTCACTATTCTACCTCTTTTGAAAGGGGCAGACCTAGCTAAGTCTAGCCCCTATTTCTTCACTTAGGATAAACGATCATTTCCAAATCAACCTGATCTTGTTCTAAGTCAAACGTGATAAAGCGAAATGATACCCGTTCTTCTAGCTCAACATTAGAAATCATGACCATTACATACTCTTCTGAAGGATAAACCTCAATCCATTCTGGCAAATCAGCAAGTTCTTTCATAAACTGAAGGGCTTGCGAAATTGGCAGTTCCAATAAACCAAGAGAGAATGAATCTACCTCTAGGCGCAAATCGCCATTTTGTGTAACGGTAGGAAGAAAATTTATGCCTATTGGCACATCACGGGAAAACACTTGAAAGCTTGAGCGCAATTGCACCACTTCATCAGTCAATTCAATTGAATATTGAAAATCATCCGAACTGAGCTCTTGCGAGAGTAACCAATTTAACCGTTGCTTATCTGTAGAAATGAGAAAGGTCGCCTCTTCAACTTCATGGGATAACGGTTGAAATTCTGTATCGTCAACAGCTGGAAAATAACGCTGTACAATGATAAAAATCAAAAAAAACATCGTAATATTTAACGCCACCAAGACAAAAAAAGCACCCTTCCAAGGAAATGATTTTTCTCTCATCCTTCCCCTCGCTTTCGACATTCTCCTGAAGTCATTTTCTTAAACTCAAGATGGAACTCTTTTATTGCTAACGAACCTCTAATCTGTTTATCGCTTTGGCGCTTATCTCCTTTACTATACCCATTTTTTATTTCCGGTTTCAATTAAAAACCCTTTTACGAAAGAGGTTTTATTTGTGGAGAAGGCGTTGCTCTTGTTGCTAAAGTAAATTGAACCTTCCTCACGCCATTTTTTATAAAGAATGAACATACGAAATGGTTTCTATTCCATGTAATAGATAAGTTAATCATTTTGATGATTTTCTTGTAAACAAAAAGAAATCAATCAATCTCCTATCTTTTTATCCTATCTTTTGTTAAAGTTTATATATGAAATTGCTGTATTGGAGGCAGATGAATGATCGTCTTCTTTGTTTTATTTGCACTTTTTATCCTTTATGTCATAAATTCAATGACAGACGCTCTATGTTCTCAGAAAGAAATCCCGGAGGAAAAACAGCCGAAAGTATTTCGAACCATTAACATATTAATCACCATTTTACTTACTTCAACCTATGTAAAAGTACTTTTTACATAAAGAAGCATTCGTGTTATCGGCGCTTACCTTTTAAAAGTCGAATAGAGTTCATACTCTTTTTTCCTCGTTTCTTTTTGTACATATGAACAGATAAAAAGGTGAAGGATATCCTTCACCTTTTTATCTGTTTAATACACCCAAGCCGCTCCAATGATGACTAATAAAATGAACAATACGACAATAAGCGCAAATCCGCCATGGTGTCCCATGTTGATATAGCCTCCTTTATCTATGTTGCGATGTTAACAAATGCAGGAAAGAGGTTGTTGCCTTCTTACAACCAAGCAGCACCTACAATAACTAATAAAATAAACAGAACAACAATTAACGCAAATCCGCCATGGTAAGGTTGCGACACACTGACACCCCCTCTTTGCTTTGTTACGATATCTTATGCGGTAGAGATAAAGGTGTACTAGGCATCTTACCTAATTTCAAGCTCATGACTGCTCGAACAGCTGGAAAACCTTTTTCATTTATTGGGATTTATGCTATAGTATAGTCTGTACGACTTAGCTTAAAGCAGACTGTGCTTTAGGATTTTTGTTAGGGAGTGGACATTTGATGAAAAAACACACATTGTTAGCAGCAGGTATTGCTTGTATGGCATTACTCGCCGCCTGTAACAACGACCAAGCTACAAACAATGACGAAGCCGTTGTAGAGGTTGATGGTTACGCGATTACAGAAGCCGAATTTGTCGATACGTTAAAAGAACGCAACGGTGCTGCAGTACTACAAGAGCTCGTTCAGCTTCACCTGCTACAAGAAGCGGCTAACGAACTTGACATTACGCAAGAAGAAATTGATGAAGAGTTAAACAGGTATAAAACACAATTTGGAGTGGAGGAAGACGAAGAGCTTCTAGAATTTCTAGACACGCAATTTGGTATTACGGTTGAAAATCTTGACGAATTTATCGACCAATACGTTATCCCTCCTCTTGCCTTAGACAAACTATCTACTCAAGGTGTAGAAGTTACCGAGGAACAAAAGCAACAGTACTTTGAAGAAAACAAAGAATCTCTAGTAGAGCTTGAGACAAGCCATATTCTTGTTGAAGATGAGGAAACCGCCCAAGAAGTTTTAGAAAAGCTTGAAGCTGGCGAAGACTTTGCTGGCCTAGCAGAGGAGTATTCAACAGACCCTGGCTCTGCAGCCAATGGTGGCAGCCTTGGTTTTAATGCTAGAGGTGTAATGGTTGAGGAATTTGACGAGGCCGCATTTAACTTGGAAATCGGTGAAATTAGTGAACCTGTTCAGTCTCAATTTGGTTATCATATTATTAAAGTAACGGATAAAAAAGACACTTATGAAGAGCTAGAATCTAAAATCCAAGAAGTACTTGAAGAACAGCAAGCTCGCACTCCAGAACAAGTAATGCAAGATTTACTTAATGAAGCAAATATTGACGTGAAGGATGAGCGTTTCAGTGATGTATTCGAACAGCCTGAGCCTCCTGTAGATCCTGCTCCAGAAGAACCTGCTGCTGATGAGACAGAAGAGCCTGCTGACGATGATGCGGAACAAGCAGAAGATGCTGAAGAAGCCACAGAAGGTCAATAAGAATGAAAGAAATGGGATTACACCTTTCCCCTGTGTAACAAAAAAACCAAAGATCGTTACGATCTTTGGTTTTTTATTTGCTCATGCTTGCGTTCCCGTGCCTCTTCAATTCGAGTCATATATACTTCGCCTTCTTTTTCAATCCATTTCTTTTCAATTTGCTGATCTTCTATGGTGTATTTTAAAGACAAATAGCCGCTTAATACAATCCCTGCTAATACAAAGTATACCCACCATGGACTTGCTAGTAGCGCCGTACCTATGCCTGTTTGTGTTAGAAGAAATGCAACAAGAACCAAGCCTAAGGTAATCCAAACAATACGTCCATCTTGATTTTTTTCTTTTTCATTCATCTTGTATCCCCTCCCCGTAACCTTTTATCGTTACTAAAAAATATGCTAGAGAGGGACAAGTTATGCCTATGAAAAATCTAAAGGACGTTCATGGAAGCTCGGTTTATAAAAAGAACGATTTTCCATTGCCATGACTCGTTCTGAAAACTCGCCGGGCTGTACACGTTCTAGGGAACGGTCCATCATGTTCATTTTTGCATCAATGTTATCAATCATATGAAGAACTTCAGCCTCGCGAATTAAAGGAGCTTTTGGACTCCCCCACTCTCCTTTACCATGGTGAGAAAGAACAAGATGCTGTAAGACCATTACTTCTTCTCCTTCAATACCTAGTTCTTTACTCGCTTCACCAATTTCATTAACCATGATCGAAATATGTCCTAGTAGTTTTCCTTCTACTGTATATGCCGTATCAAGAGGTCCTGATAATTCTCTCACCTTCCCCAAATCATGGAGAATGACACCAGCATAGAGGAGATCTGTATCTAACGTAGGATAAAGTGCAGCAAGAGCTTTTGCTACATTTAACATACAAACGACATGATAAGCCAATCCAGAAACAAATTCATGGTGATTTTTTGTTGCAGCTGGTGACTCTAAAAATGCGGTCTGATGCTTTTTCAGTAAATGTCTTGTTATTCGTTGAATGTTTGCATTTTTCATTTCAAAGATATACTGTGTAATTTGATCAAGCATATCATCTTGTGAAAGTGGAGCAGCACGTACAAAATCTGCTGTTTTCACATTATCTAATGCTGTTGTCGGTCGAATGCTAGCAATCTTTAATTGATTGCGTCCACGATATTCCGTTACACTTCCAGAAATATGTACAATCGCTGTACTGATAAACGTTGCCTCATCCTCTGGAGAACACCCCCATAACTTCGCTTCAATTTCACCTGTATGGTCACATAAAATAAGCGTTAAAAATGGTTTTCCATTACTAGCGATTGCTTTCGTCGCTGACTTTATCATAAAGTAGCTTTCTAAATTTTCCCCGACATTATAATAAATGATTCCTTTGCTCAACCGATTCACCCCATTAAACAAAACTTGGCTTTTCGCCAAGTCCTTCATAGCGAAAGCCATCGTTGCAGTTTTACTTGAGCCTTCAAACTTTTAACTATGTCGATAAACTTTTAGATTAAGAAATTGATCCTTTCTTAACGTGCAAAAAAAACTACAGTGTCTAGCCCTATTATATCACACCATTCCTATCAATGAATGCACCGTTCACATCCCTTTTACTATTTACAAAGATAAGACAGCGAGCATTTTCGCTTTTAAACGACAAGAAAAGCTTCTCATTCTCAACATGATCGTATTGAGAATGAGAAGCTTATAAGAGTGAGGTTACTCAATGAAGGAAGGTTCTTGTTCGCCTTCTCCGGGTGTTTGTTGCCGCTTTGACAGCCAGTGAATGGTTGCATACATTCCAACAAACATAACTGCTGCACCCATTGCGTACGGTAAAAAGATATTCACCTCAAACATAAGACCAGCTAATAAAGAACCTGCAACGTTTCCCAAGCTTAAAAAAGAGTTATTGAGACCCATCACCATTCCTTGTCTATCACCAGCTAGCTTGGAAATAAGTGTATTGACAGACGGACGTAAAATTGAATTTCCTAAAAAGAAAATACAGGTGGTTAGGATTACGGTAAAAAGATCAAAGGCAAGCATCATGATGATAAATCCCACACCACTTAAGCATAAGGAACCTAGCACAATTCGCTCATCCCCATACTTCTCAGACAAGCGACCCACAAGCCCCCCTTGAGCTATTGCACCAATGACGCCTGTTAAAACCATAATAAAACCAACTTGACTTGGCGTATAATCGAATCTATGGAAAGCAAATAACCCAAATATCGTTTGGAAGTTTGCTAGCCCAAAGCTTAATCCAAACACAAGTAACAACAGGAAGCCAATTGGACTACGTATGGCTTGCCACATTTGTACAAACTGGTTGGTTGAATCTTCAGTAAGTGCGAGCTCTTGTCTTTTTTCGATTGGAAGAGATTCAGGCAATAAAAATAGGGAAAAGACACCTGCAATGAGGGCAGCAAACCCGGCAAACAAGAAAGGTGTCGCCAAGCTAATTTCTGCAAGCCATCCACCGATTCCCGGACCGACAACGATACCAAGTGCCATCGCTGCACCTAACATTCCCATTCCCTGTCCCCGCTTTTCTAGAGCTGTGCGATCGGAGACATAGGCCATCGCTGCTGGCATGATCGCAGAACCAAAGGTACCTGCCAGAATTCTTGATAAAAACAGCATCCACATTTCTGTCGCAAAGGCAAAAATAAACTCTGCTCCTGCAAAACCAAACATACCGATTGCAATTAAAGGCTTACGTCCTATTTTATCAGACAGTCGTCCCCATACCGGTGCAAACAGAAACTGCATAAATGAAAAGATCGCAATTAACATCCCTAGTTCTATGCTAGACGCACCAAATGCCTCAATGTAGTATGGCAAAATGGGAATAACTAAGCCGATGCCCATCATGATCACAAACATATTGATCATTAACATGAGTAGCGGTTTTTTTTTGGCACGAATCATAAAGCAACCCTTCTTTTTCTAATTGTTCGAGATACGAAATAATTATATGCTCTTTTCCTCGTGCCGTCAATTTTGACTTTTTTTGTCTTTCCGTTGTTTCTTTTTCTGTCCTTGCTCTTTCGGAAATGTCACTGTAAATTTCACGCCAACATCCGTATTCTCAACCTTAGGAAACCCTTGGTGAAGCTCTGCAATTTGCTTTACAATCGCTAGCCCTAAACCAAACTTTCCTTTGTTCCCTTTATAAAATGGGTTAAAAATTTGTGGCAGATCTTGATCAGGAATGATCTCTCCATTATTTTCAACACTGATTTCAAAACGGTCGTTATACTCCTCTGCACGCATCCAAATTTTGTTTTTGGCATAGCGTAATGCGTTTTCAACTAAATTTTCGATCATCACTTCGATCTGTTCTTGATCACCAAAAAATTTTTTTTCCGCACCTTCGATGATAAATTGCACCTCTTCACGTTGAACACGGAAACGTTCTTCAATTCGAAAAGCAATTGAACCGAAGATGATCTCTGTGTGCTCGAACTTTTCTTCTTTTAAGGAATCAAGCTTCGTAAAGTAAAGCATATCAATGACTCGCCGTTCCATGCGGTTCGCCTCTTCGACAATGACATCCATTGTATTCTCTAAATTTTGTTTAGGCAAAATTCCATCTTTTACGGATTGTGCGTAGCTTTTAATCACCATAATTGGCGTTTTTAGCTCATGTGACGCATGCTGAATAAATGTTTTCTGGGCATTGTCATAGCGAACAAGATTTTGGCGCATTCGCTCAAATTGATTTGAAAGCTTTTGGAAGTCCTCGTCACCTTCCCATTTAAACGATTCTTTCCAATTCCGATCAGCGATTTGTTCAAGCCGATTTCCGAGTACAATAAGAGGCTGGCGCAAATAATGTTTTAGCCACATTGCTGGCAGTAAACTAAGGGTACTTGTTAACAATAAGATGTATAAAAGCCTTTCCCAAAGACGGTTAACCATCTGATCACGATAGGTATCCCACATATACGAAATCGTATAGCCTTCGTCCCCGTATTTGTTAAATTTTGACACAACATAAAACAATGTTGCCCCACTATAATTTAACTCATAACGAGCACGATCACTCGTTTGAGAAAAAGCATTTTGTGCCATTTCCTGCAAAACTTCAACAGGAGGGACATTCCCCTCAGGTGATTCAACCAATGAATTAAAAATACGGAAATGACCCACAGAGCGTTCCGCTTCACGCTGTTCAATAAAATCAAGCTCGTCTTGAGGCGGATTAAAAAATTCAATTAACGGATAGATATAACGTGTTTGCTCTTGTTCGATAATTCGATAGGTTTCCTCTGTTAGCGTCCCTTTTATCGATATGGGATAAATGATAATAATCGAGAGAGCAACTAAAACAATGAGAGTAATGAACGCAAGCCATATTCGTTGCGTTAAATTAATTTTGATCATGAAGAAAGAACCCTGTACCCATAACCGTATAAAGTTTCAAGATGAACGCGAGGCATTTTCTTACGCACACGCCGTACAACATCGTCCACTGCCCGCTCTGAACCGAAATAATTTTCGCCCCACACATGCTCAATGATTCGTTCCCGCGAGAAAGCTTTTCCTACTTCTCCTGTTAACAGTAAGATTAAATCCATTTCTTTTGTTGTCAAATCTACAGGTTCCTGATTAGGACCTTCTGTGTCGATAACTGTTCGTCCAATTGGGTCAATTAAATATTTGTTCAATTCAATTTTCTTCTGTTCTTGTGTGGATGTACCGTATACTCGATTTAATAGCTTCTTGGCTCGGATCACTAGCTCTTGAGGTAAGAAGGGCTTTGCAAGATAATCATCGCTTCCCATCTCTAACCCTAATACACGGTCTAAGTCTTGGTCTCGTGCTGAGATAAAGATAACAGGTGTATCAGCATTTTCTTTTATTCCTTTTAACAGTTGATAGCCATCTGTTCCTGGCAGCATAATATCTAAAACCCAAAGATGAGGCGTTTCCAATTCAATCGCTTTTTGCGCTTCATCCCCATCATGAAATACCTTGACTGTCCAGCCTTCCTTTTCAAGATAAGCTTTTAATACCTCAGATAAATTTGTTTCATCTTCTACTAAATAAACGAGATAATCACTCATGTCTCGCTTCCTCCTATTCAGCATCGTTTACACGATATTTCCATTATATTCTACCATGGTGTTCCACCAATTGACTTTATT
This sequence comes from Halalkalibacterium ligniniphilum, assembly GCF_000334155.1. Taxonomy (GTDB): domain Bacteria; phylum Bacillota; class Bacilli; order Bacillales; family Bacillaceae_D; genus Halalkalibacterium; species Halalkalibacterium ligniniphilum. Next base: position 25,110 of record NZ_ANNK01000126.1, read on the forward strand.
CAAACTGTTCGTCATGAAAATGATACAAATGTAATCAAATAAGTAAAAAACGACTTGTCCTGTTTAAGTCTTCTCTTGTTAAGAAACGTTATATCCTTAATCAACATTATTTCCAGGGAAACAATTTGCCTTCTGTTGATTTTTTCTTTACGTTTCCTTCCTATTATAACAAATTCATTTACGAGACTCTAATTAGAACAAAATAATGGTACAGCATTTATTAAAATTTTATAAGCGGTTGTCCGTTTCATTTAAATGGCACAAATTCTGCCACCTTATTCAAAAGCCATCTGGGTAAGCACTCTTTTTCACTTCTACCTCCCTTCGCCTTCTTTCCTTTAAAAAACAAAAAGGAGATTTGAACAAATACGTCCATTCTCCTTTCGAAAAGTACTTAATATAAGGCAGCTATAGCTGTTAGAGCAGCTAGTGGTAAGATTAAACGCCCCCATCCCCAACCGTATCCATAAGGGTAATAGGAATAAGGAGGGTAGTATGGGAAGAATCGCTCATCCTGCGAGCGCTGCACCATGCTCTGTAATGGTGCCCCAACGTGGCCAGGTTGACTGTCATGCATACCTTGCATTTCCCCTAGATGGTGGTAGGCTCCGTAGGTTGGTACGATTAAATGAATGCTTTCCTCATCAACATGTTCCAAGTATCCTTGGTAATGTCCATGATCATTCATTTGTACCTGAACCATTTTGTGTTTAAACTGTTCACAATATGCTTTTAAGTGGTGATGATGACTCATATGAAACACCCTCTTCCGCTTTTCTAGTCATCATCCTATTCATAAAAAAGCGGATGGGTGAATGTTGAAGTTTAATAATTAGTGATAATGATTTGAACAGACTCAGCCAGTGATACAAAGGAAAAATCGTATTTCCTTACATTACATCTTAACATTCGTGTAATCATTTTAATTTAATTGATACCACCCCATTCACAAAACATTCAGTTCTTAACAATTTATAAAAAACTACCATGAGTGATTTGTTCTCGTTCTTCCGACTGGGATGAACAACGAGTTCTTAGGTTCACTCTACACAACGTAAAAGTGGGCGTGCTTTATTGCTTCATCTTCTATGACGTAAGCTCCGTCCCCTGTCAAAAAAGAAAAAGCTTAAAGGAGAACCTTTAAGCTTTTTCTGGTTTTTTTGTTGTCTTCTCTTTGTTCATTTCAAGCGGTGGTGCCTTCACAACAATGAAGTACGTTTGAATGATCATGTAAATGTTCCCGATTACCCAATAAAGGGAGAGAGCAGATGGGAGCGTAATACCTGCTATGATGATCATCACTGGCATCATATACATCATGAGCTTCATTTGTGTTGCCATCACTTCAGCCATCTTTCCATCACCTAAGGATGGGGTTTGAGACATGGACATCTTTACTTGGAAATAGGTTGTCAGCCCCGCAATAAATGGCAAAATGTAGTCAGGCTGTCCTAAATCAAACCATAAGAACGTATGCTGTGCAATCTCTTCTGTTCGCATAATCGCAAAATAAAAAGCCATAAGGATTGGGATTTGAACAAAAATAGGTAGACAACCAGCTAGTGGGTTCACCCCATGCTTTTGATAAAGAGCCATCAGCTCTTTTTGCATTTCTTGCTGCGCTTTTATATCTTTTTCCTTTGACGTTGCTTTGAATTTCTTTTGCAGCTCTTCCATCTCAGGACGCAATGCCTGCATGGCCCGAGTACTTTTTTGCTGCTTTAACGTTAAGGGAAGCAAAGCGGTTCGAATAAGAATTGTCACAAGAATAATCGATAGTCCATAGCTACCATTAAAAAGATTTGCAACAAATATAATTAACCATGACATTGGGTAAACAAAAAAGTGATTCCAAAATCCTTCCGTTTCCGCTGTAATTGGTTGATTCGTGCCACATCCAGTAAGCACAATAATGAGTACTACAATCATTAATAACATCCAACGTTTTTTCAACTTATTTTCCTCCTTGATGCTCGAATCATGATTTGGAACAAACAAAGAGGGGCGGTGCATCATCATGTGATCTTTTATCCTTAACCGAGTGAACCTTCGGGTGGTACGACACTGATAAAGGACGAATGAGCGGTGCTGTCAATCGTTCTTGTCTCATCGTTTCTAGTGTATATTGCCTCCATGTAGAACGCAAAGAACGACCCATTCTAGAAACATTCGCATGTGCAAAGGCTGTAACAAGTAACAATGTCAGCACAACCGTTAACCATAGCATCGCCATATCCAAAATGACTTCGATCACGCCCATCCGCCTCCTTTCTTTTTCCAAAGTAGCTTCATCATATCACACTCGTCCACCTGAACAAAAGGGATTCTTACTTTTCTTCTAACGTTCTTTTTTTGACAAGGCAAACGCTTGCTTTATATCTTTTAAGGACGAACCCTTTCCATACATCAGGACTCCACCTTTATACACTCGCGCAGCTAAGAGGGCAAAAGCAAAAATCGTACCGACTAAGAGACCGATTGAGAGAAGCACCTCCCATATCGGTACACTTGTCATTCCAACTCGTAAAAACATGATCATTGGAGCGAAAAACGGAATAAATGATGTCACCGTGACAATTGTTGATTCTGGTGCGTTTAAACCAAACATCGCAACGAAAAAAGCTGCAATAATTAAAAAGTTTAGCGGTCCGACAGTTTGGTTGACATCCTCAATGCGACTTACTAAGGAACCGAGCATGGCAGATAAGGTCGCATACAAAAGATAACCAAGAATCAAGAATAAAATCGAATAGAGAATTAAGTCGATTGGCATGTCTGATAGCTGAAACGCCTCCTCCATTCCCATTCCATTCGCACTTTCTCCATTAAACCGATTAAGAATATTGGTCCCACCAACCAATAAAATGAGTAAAAATTGGGTTAGCGCCAAAAAGGCAATGCCTAAGATCTTACCAAACATCTGTGTCACTGGTGAAACACTTGAAATTAAAATTTCCATGACACGGGAAGACTTTTCTGTGGCTACCTCTGTAGCAATCATGTTTCCATACATAATGACGGAGAAATAAATAACAAATAACAAAATGTAGACAAGAAAACGTGCTTGGTTTAATTCCTCCTCTGAACGGACACCATTTCCGGTTCCCTCTGAAGCCGCCTCTAGTTCAAAAGAAATGGGTGTGTAAATCGCTTGAAGCTCGGCTTCACTTAATCCAAGCTCATTTGTTGCTCTCGCTTGCTTAAGTTGCTGCAGCTCTTGTTGAATTTGATTTGCTGCAAACGTCTGTGTGAAGGATTCTGTATAATACACCGCATAAAGCTGTCCATCCTCATCCTCAGAAAGGACCAACAGCCCTTGTAGTCCATTTTCTAACAGCGATTGACGCCCTTGCTCCACTGTACCCTCAAAAGACTGAACAATAATTTGCTCAGATAAAGGCTCAAGCCTATTTTCTAAAGGCTCATACCATTCACCAGTCTCATCAATGACTGCCACATTATGTTTTTCTATTCCATCTCCTTCAAAAGCCATCATGATGCGGTCAACGTTCACAAATAAAAGTACAAATAACAACGTAATAATGGTGGAGATAATAAATGCTTTTGATTTAACTCGATTTATGTACGTATGATGAACAACGGTCCAAAAATTACTCATAACGAGTTCCTACCTTTTCTACAAAAATATCGTGTAAGCTCGGCTCTTCAACCTCAAACTTTTGCACATATCCAGCGGCTGCGACCTGCTTAAATAACGCTTTGGCAACCCCTTCATTTTCAACTTGAATGCGCGCCCCAGCATTTGTTGGCTGATACGAAACGACGCCAGCAATTTCTCGCAAAAACTGAAGATCATATTCTGCATGGATGACGACATTTTTTTTGCCAAAGCTCTTCTTAATTTCTTTTAAATTGCCATGAACAACAGGCTTTCCTTTATGGAGAATGCACAAATGCTGACATAGCTCCTCTACATGCTCCATCCGATGACTAGAAAAAACAATCGTTGTCCCTTCCTTTTTCAAATCAAGTACCGCTTCTTTTAGTAACTCCACATTCACAGGGTCAAGCCCGCTAAATGGCTCATCTAATATAAGAAGCTCAGGCTTATGAATTACCGAAGCAATGAATTGGATTTTTTGTTGGTTTCCTTTTGACAGCTCCTCCACTCGCTTCGTTTCATATTGTGGTACTTGAAAGCGCTCAAGCCACTTTTTCATTTCCACAAGAATTTCTGATTTTTTCATCCCTTTTAGCTTTCCAAGATAGACGAGTTGATCTCTTACCTTCAGCTTTGGATAAAGCCCTCGCTCCTCTGGCAGATAGCCAATTAAATGAGTACGACCATAGTCGATTTTATTCCCACTCCATGTCATTTCTCCCTCCGTTGGCTCAAGCAGACCAAGCATCATCCGAAAGGTCGTCGTTTTACCGGCGCCATTGGCCCCAAGCATGCCAAACATTTCCCCTTTCGGAATCTCTAATGTTAAATTGTCAATGGCCGTAAATCGACCAAATGTTTTCGTTACCCCTTTGATGTGTAATGACATCTTTAGGCCTCCTCGTTCTTTCGCTATGTTATTTTACGTACGATTGGCAAGATCAGTTTCATTGGTTACTAGATTTCGAATGATTTCCACTAACTTTTGTTGAAAAGAAATTGTCAATCCTTTTATATTTAATGCTGTCTCCGTTTTAAGCCAGTTTTCAGATAGAAGGCAAGACTGAGAAACGCTTTTTTCTGCATCCCAATTGAAAAGGATTCAATGTTCTTAATTTAAAGGAAGGTGAAACTTTTCAGTATACGAGAAAAATTGCGACGCATTCCATGACGGATAAAGAATGTTTTGTAAAGTATTTAACTATGATAAGGTAAACGCCTCCATCCCCATTATCGATTGAGGAATGGAGGCAACGTGCTCCTTCCAGCTTCCATTTATCCCTTCCATTCGATTGATATCTCCTTGGTCAGGATTGATAAGATCCATATTTAGCGAAACGATGCAGTTTTGCCTGAGCCATTACTGCCAACAATAGCTGTTATCGTCCCTGCTTCGCTCTCAAATGACATTGACCCAAATGTAAAATTGTCATCAATTTGTTTACGAACCTCGTCAAACTGTAAACACTTCATTGGATTTTCTCCTCTCGCTTTTTTTCTTCGATAATCTTATGGATCATGTTCAATAACTCATTATAGGAATAATCATGTCTTCGCCCTGTTTCAATTGCTCGTCCCAATGTTTGCTGAACCGTCGCCAGCTTTGCTTCCTCCTTTTTAGCATCGCCCACCTCAGCAACAAATGTCCCTTTTCCTTGCGTTGTTTTAATATAGCCTTGCTGTTCTAAATTTTGATATGCCCGTCTTGTCGTGATAACGCTGCAGGATGCGTCCTTTGCTAGTGAGCGAATGGAAGGGAGAAGGGAACCTGCCTGCAAATGCCCTGAGACAATTAGTGCTTTGATCTGCTCTTCAATTTGATGATAAATTGGGCTACGGCTTTCTTCCAGCAGTCGGATCGGTAGCTTCACATGTCCTCCTCCTTCTAGTGAACAAAACAAAGAACTCTGCCATTCTTATGTAATATTTCATTTGCCAAATCGAGAATAGGATGGAGATTAACGCTAATACGATGCAAACAGATAACGACTTTGAAGAAGAATCCGTGACAAAACCGGTGCTTGTGTTAAATAATTAGAAAAAGTTACAGCATAGGCATTCCCCTTTAGTTTCTGAAATGAAAAAGGTTTAAAACGGTGCCCCACAGAAGGTAAAATGAATAGCATAACAACCCCGATATCAATCACCCTCCCTTGTGGAAAACCATTTGAAACATATAAATCAATGAATAACATTCCCCCCACAGCATACAAGAGACAAGTTCCGATTGCCATTACATATTGAATAGCGGGTGTGCATTTTAGCTCAAAGGCGACAAGCTTTCGAATTTGCTCTTTCTCTGTCTCTATCATCTCATTTTTCCTACCTTTCATTTATTCATGCCCGCATGTGTTTATAACTATATACACAGCATAACATTTTATGAACAGTTACAAGAATTTTTTGAAAAAATACAATACTTCCTTCTTGCTAATAGAAACGCTCCCAATTACACTATTGTTACAATGAGATAAAGGAGGGGTAACCATGCTCGAGTATGTGATTACCGTCTTTGAACCATCAGGGGAAAAGGTATTTGAGGAACGCTTTGAAGCGTCAAATGATACAGAAGCAAAAACGTTGGGGCAACAAAAGCTAGCAGCCAACAACTACGAGGAGCACACGCATCGCATGACCCGCTCCGGCAAGCTCCTCCTCTTCCACCGCTAACGCGGGGTCGGAGCAAAAGTGCTCCGGGCATTTGGGGTCAGAGCAAAAAGGGTCAGACCCCAAACAATTCGGTTAGTTTTTTAATTTTTTCTTGGGTGTAGTGTTCAAATCGTTCGTTGTAGCTGTGTGGATCCTTAGGGTTTGCAAATCGAGTGATTTTCCCAGTACCTGGTTCAACAAATTTACTTGCTGCCCCACAGCCGAGCCCAATAATCGTTTGGCACTCTTCCATAATCATAATATTGTAGATGCTCTCCTTTTCCGGAAAAGCATAGCCCACATTTTCAAGATTGCCGAGAATGTTCTTCTGACGGTATAAATAGTATGGCTCATAGCCTTGCTTGTCCGTCCAGTGACTCGTCATCTCCATCATTCTGGCAATTTCCTCTCGACTGGCTACTTTATACTTTTCTTTGTTCTTCGTCATCGTTGAGGCACGCTTGAACGAAAGAGTGTGAACCGTCAATGATTCAGGCATCAGCTTTTCTGTTGCCTTTAACGTATGCTCCATCTCTTTTGTCCCTTCACCTGGTAAACCAATAATCAAATCCATGTTAATATTGTTCAATCCAAGTGAACGAGCGAGGTGATACTTTTCAACCGTTTCTTCCACAGAATGATGTCGCCCAATCGCTTTAAGCGTGTCATTTTCAAACGATTGTGGATTAATGCTGATTCTGTCTACGTTCCATTTTTTCAGTACAGCAATCTTTTCAGGTGTAATCGTATCAGGACGCCCCGCCTCTACCGTTAATTCGCGAACCATACTCATATTTGGAAACGATTCATACATTTTTTCATACAGCGCATCCATTTCCTCCGCTGTAATGCTCGTTGGGGTTCCTCCACCAAAATAAACCGTCGTTACGGGGATTTCCTGTTCACGCAACCATTTCCCCGTCTCTTCGATTTCATAATGCAGCCCTGCTAAAAAAGACTCTACAGATCCATTTTTACCGTTAATCGCATATGCAGGAAACGTACAATAGGCACATTTCGTCGGACAAAATGGAATGCCGATATAGATGCTAACTGCCCGATCAAGCTCGTACAAATCAGGAACGACCGCTAACTGACGAGTGACAATTCGCTCAAGTAACGCAATCTTTTCTTCCGAGACGAGGTAAATCTCCTTCAGCTCTTGATGGATTTCGTCTCTTGCCATACCTGCCCGAAGCATTTGGTGCATCAGCTTTGTTGGGCGAATCCCTGTCAAGATGCCCCATGACTGCTCCATCCCTGTATATTGCTTTAATACAGAAAGATACACGTGGTTAATAACACGTTTTTCCAGCTTCATTCCTAGCTCGCGGTCATGCTTTCCAAACTCAGGATAGGAGAACAGAACCTCTTTTTTCACTCCAGTGCTACGCTCTTCTAATGTGGCAGTAGCTACAACACTTGGCATCGTTTCAAGCTGAAATTGAACAATCAGGTCTCCCTTTTTTTGCTCTTCCCAATTAACTGTCACGTCTTCAAAAAACAGTTGGGAGAGATGGCTTATATTTTGTTTATGGGGTTCTTGCTCAATCCCTTTAATCGTAATTTCCATAGCAGGCTCCTCGTCATGTCTTCAATAAAAACCACATTTAGTTTAACCAACGCATCCAACAAGATCAACCTTCGAGCAATGCAAACAGCGACGAGCTCCATGAAATCAGTGTAAGGCGCCCGCCTAGCAGCAACAAGCGCTAGAAAAGCTGACTCAATAACGTTTTTGTTTTCGGAGGAGCAGCAGCGACCTTGAGCCGCTGGTGCATGAAGCTAGACCGTTTTGAAATCTTATCCCTTCTTATCACTCAAAAAAGCAGCCCCTTAAGAGACTGCTTAAAGCTTCACACGTAGCTGTTTTCGAAAAACTTCACGAACCATATAGGAGACGCCATCTTGATCATTTGACCTCGTCACCCAGTCTGCCGCTCTTTTGATTTCACTGTTACTGTTCCCCATTGCAACACCAAGGCCGACTTGCTTCACCATTTCTAAGTCCGTTTCATGCGCACCAATGGCCACCATTTCTTTCAAAGCAACCCCTAGCTGCATACCAAGTATTTGTATGGCTCTCGCTTTTGAAACCCCTTCGTTCACAATGTGTAATCGCCCATTCACCCCACTGTACAGCCGAATATTTGGTATCGCTTGTTTAAGCTCTTTGATTGCTTTTTGTTTTTCTCGATCATCTATAAATTCTGCTTGGATTTTTAGTGGTGCAATCGGGTCATTAAGCAATTTGTCGCAAATAGAGTCCACAAACTGCACGGGATAAATCTGTGAGTCTCCGATACCAACGGTCATTTTTGCAATCAATTGATTTTTTTGTTCCATTCGGCTACCGATTGAAAAAGATTCATGATGAACATAAACTTGGCAATGATGTTGTTCCAATATCTCAGAGATATGGAAAGCTTTATCCTCTTGAATTCGGTTAACAAAGATAGGTTCTGCACTTGATTGAGCGATATATGCCCCGTTATGTGTAAGCAGCACACCATTTACCTTTAAAGCCTTAGCAATCTTCTTTGCAGCTGAAAACGGACGCTCCGTTGCAAGTGTGACATAAACCCCTTTGTTTTTTACATAATCAATCGCCTCTTTCGTTTGTCGACTTATCCGCAAGTTGGACCGGATTAACGCTCCATCAATGGTTAGGGCTAACAATCGGTATCTCATGCTGATCCCCCTTCTCCTTGTGGGCACCCCACTTCCTGTTCTATACTAACCTATGAAACAGTGGTCCCAATTAGAACGAATGCTTCCGTATCCCACTTGCCAAAACCACTGCAGTCCACGATAATAATGTCATTACAAATGATAGTAAGGAGGTTTCTGATCTATTGAAAACGCTTTTTAATTTCTATCTCTTGCCCCCGCTCCTTTTTATACTTCTTGCTGTCCCTCAGCTTGAAAACCCAACCGTACGAGAGTTCTTTCTTGGTGTCCTAGGCTCGATCTCAGTAGGCTTACTCGCTGGGTTCACACTCCATATGGCAACTGTAATTGGTAAAAAGCTTCGCAATAGATGACTAAAAAAACAGCCCAAAAAATGAGCTGTTCTTTCCGATTATTGCTGTTCGTTTGGACTTCCGTATATGGCTTCAAGAGGTTCAGTAATAATGCGATTTAAATCACCAATAATCACACTTAAACGTTGCTCCGCTTCCATTAGCTTTGAAATAAGCTCATGCTGCTGGACAAGCTCAAATTGTTGTTGTGCTTTTTGAGCTTCTTCCTCTGTAATTTGAATCCCCTGCATTTGCTTTTGCTGAAGGTCTAATTGCAATTGACGGAAGTTGTCTAATAATCTTTTTGCAATATCGTCTGCTTCAATTTGTTCATGTAATGCCTTTAATGCAATAAACTCTTCACTCTCAGAAATGGCTTGCTTCAATTCATGGGCTTTGTCATACACAGTTGACATAAAATAAAGGCCTCCTCAAGAAATAGTCTTCCCGACTATAACATGAATGGTAGGAGAAATCACCCGTAAACCTTTCATTTAAGCCATATTTCCTTATTTATCCCATAATGATGACTACAAAGCCTTGTATCAGACCAACTGCTCCCCCAAGAATCGCACCTAAATAGGTAATCATTTTTAACTCTTTCTTGGCAATTGATAGAACAAGCTCCTCCAACCGTTCAAGTGAAAAGGCCTCAACTTGCTCACGAACGATATCATCTAAGTGAATTCTCACTAAAAGATGATCAAGCTGTTGAATGAAAAGCTCAGTGGTGAGACGAATCAACTTAGGAATCCACGAATTTATGACAACATCTTCATAAGGGCCTGTCCAGGAAACAAGAGGGCTCTTCGTCCACCGAAAAAACGGAACATGCTTTTGTAGCGCATCAGAAGAAATTTGAACAAACGACTTCTTTTGAATCAAGCCTTGAAAATCAGCAACTTGCTTTTCTTTGAGCTTCTCCCACTCTTGCTCAAGAACTTTTTGCAAGAAGTCTCTCGTTTCCTGATCTCTTACAAACTTCAGTAGCTCTGGTTGCACTTTATCCACTAATCGTTCATTGCCAAGAAACATGGAAATCATATTCCCAAGGGTTCCCCTTGTCATAAAAAAGCGGTCAACCATTTGACTTAGCTGTTCTTTCCCTTCTGAGCTACTAAAAAAAGAATCGGCTCTCTCAAGAATCACGTCCGTAACAACAGGAATGCCACCTTGAATTTTATCCTGGATAGGTAACGGGAGTACCTCTACTACACGAAGATCGCCTTTTTCTTGAAAAAATCTATCGTAGCTTGTGGATAACCAATCGTTTGTTTTTTCTACCACCTGCTTATCAAAGCCCTCCACAGCGAGCGAGTCCTTTAACCATTCGGTTACACTTTTCTCTGAGCGTAATAACTGTCTTGCTTCATCTTGAGCCCACGTTGTCAGACCTTGTTCAAATTCAGAATTCTTCAGCTTTTTTTCAATTCCTTCAGCGGTAATCAAATAATTGACCACTGTTTTTCCTAATTGCTCAGAAAGCTCTTTATGCCGCTTCGGAATTAAACCAGGTGTAAATGGAAGCTTCCAACGACCAATTCGGATTTCATGATAAGGTCGAAATAGCATTTTTATTGCTAGGTAATTGGTTGCTCCCCCGATAATCGCGCCAATTACCACCATAAAGAGAATCATTTCAATAACATTCAAACCAACTGTCACCCCTTCAGGATTTCACCAATTAGGCGTCTATCACATAGTATAACGGTATGAACACACAAACTGCGAGCTTCACTGCTCCTCCCATCTATTTTTGACCAGATGATCGAATTTTGCAACAACATGATAATTGAGGGATAACCATGATCTTAAATTACCCGTTAATTCTAACAAAAACAACAAAGCTTACCTATGATGGACCAACGCTTTTTATTCCCCGTAAATTGTTTAGGCATTGGCAGCTGCAAACAGGGATTGTCTACCCGATAAAACTTGGACCTCATACCGTTGCAACGTTCATTCAACCCCATGATGAAAAATCAACGTTCGGGTTTGGAAATGCATCACTCTATCATATGTTTTCTTTACCAGATACACCAACTTCCTTACGTCTTTTTAATGACGGCAACAACTTCTTCCAATTAGGTCCTGTAATGGCTGTTCTAACCCATGACCCAAAAGCAACGCAAGGAGGGCTTGCCTTATTTTTTCAAGAACTTTGTCAATTTGCGCAAAAGAATGGTTGTCTATGCTATATCATTCACACGGATGATTGGAAGGATCATGCATTAATTGGAAAAATCAAAACAGAAACAGATTGGGTATCAACCATCGTTCCGCTCCCTGATGTTGTCTATAATCGAATCGGAACAAGACCAAAAGAAAAAGAGGAGCAAGCTTTATCCATTTACAAGACATGTAAAAAGCTACGCATCCCCTATTTTAATGATCACTTTTTTGATAAAGCGACCTGCTATAACGTGCTGAAAGAAAAAGCCGATGTATTTCCCCACCTTCCTGAAACAACGACCGATTTGTCAGAGGAGGCCTTTGCTTCATTGCTACGTTCGTACCAAACCGTCTATCTGAAACCAATAGACGGGACAGAGGGAAAGGGGATTTTTTGTTTCACAGAAGAGGAAAATCGTATCACCATTAAACGCACTGACGGGTCCCTTTCTCGAAATCATACATTACAAAGCCTACTACGAACCCTTGAGCCCCTCTTCAAAAAAAGACCTTATCTGCTGCAACAAGGAATTTCCTTACGTACACTTGATCAATGTACCGTTGATTTTCGATTTGTCACAATGAAAAAGATAAAGCAGAACGATTGGAGTGTCGCTTCGTCGATTGCCCGGCTATCTGCTCCTGAAAGACTTGTCACCAATCTAGCCCAAGGGGGTACCTCCCTTAAGGTAGAAAAGGTCCTTGCTCATTGGTATACCGAAAAAGAAATCGCAACGCTCATAAAACAAATGACAATCCTTTGCACAAAAATATCAAGGTATTTAGAACATAAGCTTTATGGATGGTTTGTAGAATTTGGGATCGATTTAGGAGTGGATCAAAATGGGCATCTTTGGTTGATTGAAGTAAACGCCAAACCCTCAAAGAATCAAGATTTTATTCCACCCCCTGGAACATTTCGACCGACCGTACGAAAGCTGGTTCAGCTTTTTTATGAAATTTGCACACTTTCTCACAGGAGTTGATGAAGAATGAATGACCACATTCTGTCCTTATTAAAAGATCCAAAATCAAAAGGAGTCCTTTATGTCGCCCCTTCTCTTTTTAAAAAATGGATCGATTCAAAACGGTTTCCAAACAAGATCGGTTTCGGAGCAAAGCAGGCTTCCTGTCAGCTCGCTCCTCATCCAGACAATAAAGAAGAGTTATTGCTTTCAGAAGATGTTTGGACAAAGCTTGGCATCCCTTTTTCCCAACCTGTTCACACTCTCCATTGGAATGATACATTCACTCTCTCACCACTTATTGGTGTTTTCACGGCAGGATTCCAATCTTCATTGACAAAACCTCTTGGCTTCCGGACAACTTACTTTGCCGAGCTTCTTTCCAAAGCGCCGTCTATCGGTGTCTATGCCTTTGTTTTCGGTGCACACCATATCCGTTGGGAAACAAAGACAATTGAAGGACTATTTTACCAAAATGGACAGTGGACTCAATGCTCTGTTCCATTTCCAAGTGCTATCTATGACCGAATCCCATCTCGCAAAATTGCCTCGCTCCCAAAACAACAAGAGGCAAAAAATTACCTGAGTCATTCTTACATGATTCCGTGGTATAACGAAAGCTTTTTTGATAAAGGGAGTCTCTATCAACATTTAATGAACATTTCCTCCACACGAGCTTTTTTACCTGAAAGCATTCAAAATCCAACTAAACAGGAAATCGAGCGAATGCTGGAGCAATATACACACGTTTATTGTAAACCTGCAAATGGAAGTCTTGGCAGTGGAATTCAGCAGATCATCAAATCAGTGGAGGATGCTTACTATTACTGTCGCTTTTATGAAAATGGTCAAAATCGATTGCGTCGCTACACCAACCTCCGTCGACTTTTAACAAATCAATTTCCTAACAAATTCGAGCACTTCATTGTTCAGCAAGGAATCCATCTGTTTCAATTTGAAGGTAAGCCTGTAGATTTTCGGGTCCATACAAATAAAAACGAAAAAGGTCGCTGGCTCGTGACCGCTTTAGCGGCAAAAGTCGCTGGTAACGGGAGTGTAACGACCCATGTAAAAGCAGGAGGAGAGGTCAAATCAATTGCTGAGGTTTTCCCGCTCCTTCCTGGTGGGATGTTAACGATTGACATGTTAAAGTCCACGGCACTTCATCTTAGTGAAGTCATTGAATCTCTTTTTAACGGATTCATTGGAGAAATCGGCTTTGATTTTGGTATTGATAAACAAGGTGAAATTTGGTTACTTGAAGCCAATTCAAGGCCAGGTCGTACGATTTTTCATCATCCTGAACTTTCTCTTGAAAATACTGAAACGCTTCGTTTACCACTATTATATGGAGCTTATTTAACAAGCAAACAAGGCTCCGCTTTTAGACAGCCGCTACCTAAGAGATTTTAGCAACTGAGAAAGGGGTAGAAGATTCCGTGCTTTCTCAAGATCGACCGAAGCGTTACGGGGCACATTCATTGTCCAAGGTTCACCTCGTCACAGAGCACGCGAACGAAGCAAAATTGCTCGTTGGTGTCTTAACAACACGTCATCGTCATAAACGCTTTTCTGGTAATCACCAGTTTTATGAAGGTTTATGCAAAAAGGTGAGAAAGCGAGGCGGCCTTTTATACGTATTTACACCGGAAGGCCTTCAAGAGCATTCCATTGAAGGCTATACTTTTTTAGAAACCAATAACAAATGGGTAAAACAACTTTTTCCTTACCCTAACATCGTCTATAACCGCGTGCCCACTCGAAAAGAAGAACAGATGAAAAAAACACAGCAGATCTTGCAGCATTTTCAACAAGCCCACATCCCCTATTTCAATCCTCATTTTTTTAATAAGTGGGACATGTATCAAGCTCTTGTTCAAAACAGCAAACTTGCAAAACATTTGCCGAAAACAAAGCGATTTACTTCACCTTCTGACCTAAGGAGCATGCTTGAAGTAGTTAACAGTCTTTATGTGAAGCCTATAAATGGATGTCAAGGGAAAGGGATTCTTCGTTTAAAGCAACTAAAAACCGAAACATTCCTTTTTGAAGACCATCACCAAAAACAACTCCTTTCTCTGTTAAACATCATTGATTATTTTTTCCCTTCTTTACACCAAGTTATTTTACAAGAAGCGATCCCCCTAATGACCTTGAAAAATCGCCCTTATGATTTTCGTGTTCACATGCATAAAACAAAGGGAAGATGGCAGCAAACAGGAATCGGGGTTCGATGCGGGAAAATTGATGGGATTACGACTCATGTCCATCAAGGTGGAAGCATTCTTCCCATTGAAGAGATCGAACCCAAACCTGATTTCGAACAAATAAAGGTATTGGCTGAAACGATATGTGAGCAGTTAGATCCGACTTTCGGTCCACTTGCTGAATGCTCTCTAGATATTGGTCGAGATATCGACTCACATTATTGGATTTTTGAGGTGAATGCAAAGCCAATGACCTTTGATGAGCCAGACATTCAAGAGAACATTCTTACTTCACTCACAAACATCTTTTTTGAGTGGTGCGGCATCGAGGATGCTAACTCGTCTTGAACGTGCTACTTCAGTCCCTTTCCTGTTGATCTTCATGGTATAGTTATGGAAACAACATGTTGTCAAACAGAGTAAATGGGCTGAACAGGAGGGCATATCATGATTTCTCACTTCCAATGGAAAGAACGACGAAATAATCTTGTGCGCCGTGAATGGACGTTTTCCTTTTTTCATGCTGGAACATATTACACAGGAATTTATTTTAAGGATGGCAGCATCACATGGAATCAGCCAGATCCAGCTACTGAACAGCAACCCCTTTTTGAATCACAAATTCATGACCTTATGCTTTATCATGTCTATGAAGGCCCTTTCTAAAAGCGGACAGTCTTTGAATAAAGCTTTTCATTCTGATTCATCCTATGAGTAAGGAGGGATTAGACATTGGACAAGGAAAGAAAGGATTTAACGAATGAAGGGCGAGACAAATACTTTCTCGACGTGGACCGAATGATTAACGAAGGGCTCGGCGGTGGAACAGTCAATGAACACCGTGCAGGAAAAATAGAACAAGCTCGTGACTTTGAAAAAGAAGAGCCTCCTCGCAAATACGAAATGTAACGATCAATCGAAATAAGGAAACGACAAAACGCTTGGATTCGTATTTCCAGGCGTTTTTACATTGGATCGATTTCTTATAGCTTTTGCTATAATGAAAGATGACAGACATGCCCCATACAGTGGCTTCATTTAATTTACTAGTTGGTGGACAAATGTCAGGGAATATTTGTATACGTATCATCATAGGGAAAAACCTTTGTCAAAATTTACGTTATGAGAGGGGAGCGTTACATGGCAGAAATCCAATTAAAGCACGTGTACAAAATATATAACGATGATGTAACAGCAGTTAAGAATTTTACTCTTGATATTCATGATAAAGAATTTATCGTTTTTGTTGGACCTTCTGGTTGTGGAAAGTCAACGACACTTCGGATGATTGCAGGACTTGAGGAGATTTCCAAAGGAGATCTTTTTATCGGCAATCAACGGATGAATAATGTGGCGCCAAAAGACCGTGAAATTGCAATGGTTTTTCAAAATTACGCTCTCTATCCTCATATGAATGTGTATGAAAATATGGCTTTTAGTTTAAAGCTACGGAAATTTAAAAAAACAGAAATTGAGCAACGGGTAAAAGAAGCGGCAAGAATTTTAGGACTTGAAGAGATGCTTGACCGAAAGCCAAAAGCACTGTCTGGTGGTCAACGCCAGCGTGTTGCCCTTGGCCGTGCCATCGTTGGTGACCCGCAAGTATTTTTAATGGATGAGCCTTTATCGAACCTTGATGCAAAGCTTCGTGTCCAAATGAGAGCGGAAATTACGAAGCTTCATCAACGTCTTCAAACGACAACCATTTATGTTACACATGACCAGACAGAAGCGATGACAATGGCCTCGCGTATCGTTGTCATGAAAGATGGAGTGATTCAGCAAGTCGGAACCCCTAAGGAAGTTTATCATTTCCCTGAAAACGTTTTTGTTGGTGGCTTTATTGGATCACCGTCGATGAATTTTTTGAGTGGTCGTCTCGAAAAAGATTTTTTTAGAATTGGTAAGCTATCATTGAAAATTCCAAAAGCGAAATTAGCGATTTTACGAGCACAAGGGTATGAAGGGATAGAGCTAATCCTTGGTGTTCGACCAGAAGATATTTATTACGAGCCACCTTTCATTGACTCCACTCCAGACACAAAGCTGACAGCTAAAATAGAAGTTGTTGAATTAACCGGTCCTGAAACCGTTCTTTACACGAACGTTTTTGGTCAGGAATTGGTCTCCCGTGTCGATGCCCGAACCGATCTGACAACCGGTCAAAGCATTGCGCTTGCGATCGACATGAACAAAGTCCATTTTTTTGATGCAAAAACCAAGCAGCGCATACGCTAAGGCTTACGTTTAATCGGATCGCGTTTCTTGAACGAAAAACACCGTAGAACGTTGACAAATGTGACAAGTGACGAAATGTGGACATTGGTGCTCGGCATAGGAAACAGGAAAGCCATCTTCCAGCTTCATTAAATCTATTTCTTCATAGGGACTATAATCATCAAAGTAATCGGTATAACGGCCAATATCATCAAACGGTTGCTTACACGTATCACACGAAATGTTAATATTTTCAAACCCGTTGCATACAGGACATGTGCTCATAACGATGCTCCTTTATTTAAATCTGAAGATTGGAAATCTCCTTTTCAATACCAATAAAGATTCAGCTTGTTCAAATTTATGCAAAAAAAAAGAGTTTGTCACTATTTCATTAACCATGCATTTTACATCATGTATTCTATTTTCCTTCTCTTTTTCTTTGATATGTATGGTGATGTGCTTTTCTTATTGGTATTTTCTAACACGTTTTAGAGCTATAAAAAATGAAGGCTTTCGCTAAGTGAAGCAAAAGCCTTTTATGCATGAGGATGTATAAGGTTTATCAGCCGCTACTAATTTTCAAGTTACGATTAATTGATATTTTCTTTTGTAGAAATCCACTAACTGCATGATTTACGAAGGGCTTGGATTTCCTCAACCGCTTCTGGGTTTTCAAGTGAGGACAAGTCACCTGCAGATTGATGTAAATAAGCAGCTTTTATCGCTCGACGCATCACCTTTGCATTTCGTGTTTTCGGTAAATCCTGTACAAAAAATATGTCCTTTGGCTTAAGTGCTTTTCCTAATTTTTCAGCAACAAGGTTTAAAAGCCTTTCTTTTAATGCAGCACTTTCTGAAATGTCTGGTGCAAGGACGACAAAACAAATGGCCACCTCTCCTTTTATCGGATCAGGAACACCAATTGTCCCTGCTTCCACAACGCTATGATCGCTAACAAGAACCGACTCCACTTCCGCAGGACCTACACGCTTGCCTGCAATATTTAACGTGTCATCTGAGCGCCCAGTAATTGTCCAGAAGCCTTCTTCATCCTTTATGACCCAGTCTCCATGGACCCAAGTATTTGGCCATCTAGACCAGTAGGTTTCATGAAATCGTTCATGCTCCTTCCAAAAGCCATTTGTCATTCCTACCCAAGGCTTGGTTAAAACGAGTTCCCCAACTTCATTAGAAATAGACTTTCCATCTTGACTATAGACATCTGCTGCCATCCCAGGGAGAGGTGAGTTAAAGGTGATCGGTCCAATCGGCCGAATTAAAACATTTCCGAGAATGCCCCCCGAAATTTCCGTTCCACCAGAATAATTGAAGATTGGAATCTTTCCATGTCCAATTTTTTCAAAGAGCCAACGCCACGGTTCAGGATTCCAAGGCTCTCCAGTGGAACCGATGACTCGAAGCGTCGACAGATCATAAGGCTTAGCCCATTTTTCTCCGTGCTTCATCATACCTCGGATCAAGGTTGGAGATACGCCTAAATGTGTCACACCGTGGTCGCTTACAATTTTCCAAAGTCGATCAGGGTGTGGGTAATCTGGTGTCCCTTCATATAAGAGGATTGTTGCTCCATTAATGAGACCACCATATACAAGAAAAGGACCCATCATCCAACCCATATCTGTATACCAAAACATCACATCTTCTTTTTTCACATCCATTCCAATACCCGCATCAAATGCGGCTTTTATCGGAAATCCACTATGTGTGTGAACCGCTCCTTTTGGTCGTCCTGTCGTCCCAGAGGTATAGATGAGCATAAGGGTTTCATCACTTTCCATTTCTTCTGTTTTTATCATTGGCTCTGCTTGAATAAGCTCATTCCAATTTATAGCATGATGATTAAGCGCTAATTGTTGTTCCAGACGTCCCACAACAATGACTTGTTCAACTGTAGGAGAAAGGGCAACTGCTTTCTCCGCTTCTCGTCTCAGATCAATTGGCTTTCCACGCCGATAAAAGCCGTCAGCAGTTAGGAGCATTTTTGCTTCACTTGCCTGAAGACGAGTGGCTACAGCTTCGGCACCATAGCCTGAGAACACAGGACTATAAATTGCCCCTAATTTAGAAATGGCCATCATTGCAATCACTGTTTCCGGAAGCATCGGCATATAAATGGCAACAATCTCACCTTTTTTTAGTCCAAGCTTTTTCAACCCACCTGCAGCCCTTTCAACTTCTGCCTGCATTTCTGCAAAAGAATATTGACGGATTTGACCATCTTCTCCTTCCCAAAGCAGGGCTTGCTTTTCTCTCATGGTTGGATCGTTCGCCCAGCGGGAAACAGCAGCATCCATTGCATTCAATGCTCCATTTTGAAACCAAACAGGCCATTGAATACCTTTTTCAAGAGAAAGAGCTTTTTCATATTGCTTAAACCAAGGAATGCCAAGCTCTTTTTCAGCTTCCTCCCAAAACCAAGCAATATCGTCAATCGACGCTTGGTAAAAAGCTTCATAGCTAGTAAAACCAAGCTTTTTCATCCATTGATACAGACGAGTGGCTTCCATTTGTTCTTGTGTTGGGCTCCAGACAGCCTTCGTGTCGCTCACATTCACTTCCTCCTTTCTGTCTCTCTCATCTTATGATCGGCTATACAGGATAAACAGGATGCTTGCGCTCGGTAAACGTTACATTCTTTGTTTCATACGCAGCAAACCTTACGATTAATTCCTTTCTAAGCTCATTTCCTTGAACAATCCCATCAACAACCATTTCAGATGCAAGTCGATAAATATCAATATTCTCCTTGTATTCCTCACGTTTTTGCTCTACAAAAGTTGCGCGATCCTCTTCAGGAAGCTCTGCAATTTTGTTGGCGTAAACTGCATTCACAGCAGCTTCTGGTCCCATTACTGCAATTTGTGCGTTTGGCAGTGCGAGACAGCAATCTGGCTCGAAGGCTGGACCTGCCATCGCATACAAACCAGCACCATAGGCTTTGCGAACAATAACTGAAATTTTCGGTACTGTCGCTTCAGACATAGCTGCAATCATTTTCGCTCCGTGGCGAATAATTCCGGCACGCTCTACCTTTGTTCCGATCATAAAACCAGGAATATCTGCTAAGAACAAGAGAGGAATATGGTAGGCATCACATAAGGTAATAAATTTTGCTGCTTTATCTGCTGAATCGTGGAATAGAACGCCCCCCTTCATTTTCGGCTGATTGGCAATCACACCTACAGGCTTTCCATCCATTCGTCCAAGTCCTGTGATCAGCTCAGGAGCAAATAGCTTTTTGATTTCAAAAAACGAGTCCTCATCAATTACTCGATAAATCAAATCGTACATATTAAAAGGAGTGTTTTGATTTTTCGGAATAATCTCATCGATCGTTTTTTCAAAGGATTTTGGCGGCTTTGTTTCACTAATCGGTGGCAGGTCACCATAATGGGATGGGAAATAACTGAGGTACGATCTTGCCATTGAAATCGCTTCTTCTTCTGATGATGCTAGGACATCACCACAGCCTGAGACAGAGCAATGCATTCTTGCTCCCCCCATCTCTTCGAGGCTCACTTTCTCGCCAATGACCATTTCTGCCATTCTTGGCGAGCCGAGGTACATGGAGGCATTGCCGTCGACCATGATGACGATGTCACAAAATGCAGGGATATATGCCCCTCCTGCAGCAGATGGGCCAAACAAAAGACAGATTTGCGGCACTCTTCCTGAGAGCTTTACTTGATTGTAGAAAATGCGTCCAGCCCCTCTACGCCCTGGAAACATTTCGATTTGATCGGTGATCCTTGCTCCCGCTGAGTCCACAAGATAAAGCATTGGAACATTCAATTTTTCCGCAGTTTCCTGAATCCGAATCATTTTTTCAACCGTTTTCGCTCCCCATGACCCTGCTTTAACTGTCGAATCATTTGCCATGACACAGACCGTTTGGCCGTGGATTTTCCCTAGCCCTGTCACAACGCCATCAGCAGGTAACCCATCTGCATTGCCATTGGCAAACATGGCATCTTCGATTGAAAGTCCTTGATCAAAAAGCAGCTCAAGTCGCTCCCGAACAAACAGCTTTCCTTTTGCTCGGTTGCTTTCATGATATTTCGCTGAGCCGCCTTGTTTGATTTTTTCAACTCGTTCCTGAAGCTGTTTCTCAAACGACATCGAATCTCCTCCTTACTTTCCTATGTAATGTGGCTTTCGTTTCTCTTTAAAGGCTTTTAGTCCTTCTAACCGGTCCGCCGTCGAGATCGTCTGTTCATAGGCTAGCTTTTCAATTTTAAGGCCTGTGAGAAGGTCCACTTCTAAACCGGTATCAATGGCTCGCTTTGCCTGGCGAATGGCAATCGGTCCGTTTTTGCTTATTGCCTCCGCCAGATTATAGGCTTTTGCCATCACCTCTTTTGGAGAGCATGCCCATTCGGCTAAACCCATTTCAGCTGCTTCCGTCCCAGTCAGCCGTTTTCCTGTAAAAATGAGTTCTTTAGCTTTGCCAACTCCAATTAATCTAGGCAGCCGCTGCGTCCCACCAGCACCAGGAATGATCGCTAACGTTGTCTCCGTTAAGCCATATAAACCGTGCGTTGACACTATTCGTAAATCACACGCTAAGGCAAGCTCAAGTCCACCGCCAAGGGCACTGCCGTTCATCGCCGCAATCACAGGTTGAGGCAAATGTGCCACAGCTTGAATCGTCTCACTGATCAAGGAAACCGTCTTTTTCACCGTCTCGTCATCCATCGTCGCTCGTTCCTTTAAATCGGCGCCTGCACAAAACGTCTTATTACCGGAACCGCTAATGATCACGACACGAACACTTGGAGTAAATTTCAGTTCATCCACCACAGATTTTAAGTGCTGTAATAAAGCAATCGACAAAGCATTTGCTGCCTCGGGGCGATGAAGTGTAAGTGTGACGATTCCTGAGTCTTCACGTTGAATGTGCAAAAGCTCATTCATAGGCGTTCTCCTCCTGCTCCCATCTTGGCTTGAAGATTATGACTCGGTAATGTTTTATGAAGCTTTCCTTGGACAAACATAGCGCAATCGAGTAAAGCGTCCATGTCAACACCTGTATGAAGACCGAGGCCTTGAAATAAGTAGAGAAGATCCTCTGTCGCCACATTTCCTGCGGCCCCTGGTGCATATGGACAGCCTCCTAATCCACCGACAGAGCCGTCAAAAGCGATAACCCCTTTTTCAAGACCTGCTACAACATTTGCCACAGCCATTCCTTTTGTATCATGGAAATGAAGTGCAATCTGATCAATTGGAACAAAGTCTAAAAGACTTAGCACATCTTTCACTCGATTAGGGGTAGCAACACCAATTGTATCGCCTAAGGATAGCTCATCTACCCCCATCTCCATTAGCTGTTCCACTGTTCTAACAAGGAGGCTTTGATTGATTTCTCCTTCATAAGGACAACCAAACACAGTCGATACATAGCCACGTACCGTTTTCCCCTCTTTTTTAGCCACATCGATCACGTTTTTTAAAACAGGAAAAGTCTCGTCAATTGTTTTGTTAATGTTTTTCTGATTGTGAGTTTCACTTGCAGAAATAAACACGGACACCTCATCAATCCCTGCCTCTAGCGCACGCTCCAACCCTTTTTCATTCGGGACAAGGGCACCGTATGTTACACCGGGCCTCCGTTTAATTCCTTTGACGACTTCACTGGCATCAGCTAAGGCGGGAATCCACTTCGGGTGAACAAATGAGGTCATTTCAATATAAGGGAGACCTGTTTCCCCCAACGCATTAATCAAGTTAATTTTATCCTCTGTATTAATCCACGCCTGCTCATTTTGAAGCCCATCACGGGGGCCAACTTCTCGTAGACGAACCTCCTTTTCCACCAGATCACCTCCCTTTACTCAAGTTCAAGGAGAACATCCCCTTCATCCACAAAATCCCCCTCTTGCTTCACGACCTTTTTGACCGTACCGCCCACTTCTGCTTCAATCGGTATTTCCATTTTCATCGATTCTAAAATGACAACCTCTTGACCAGCCTCGACTGTATCCCCTTCTCCTACAAGCATCCTCCAAATGTTCCCTGCCATATTTGTTTGGATTTGTTTCATGCTTGCTTTCCTCCTTTTAGCGGTTGTACATACTCTTGAACAAAGGCTGTTGTCGCTTCCCCTTTTTGAAAAACAGGATGAGCAACAACGGTTTTTAGTAGCTCAATATTCGTCTTAATTCCTTCGACAATATAATCATCAAGTGCTTGAATTAGGCGTGCTATTGCCTCTTCTCGGGTTTCTCCTCTGACAATCATTTTGGCAATCATGGGGTCATAAAAAGGAGTTACCTTCACTCCTTCCTCAATCGCATACTCATGACGGATATAGGAGGCCTCAGGCATAGAAAGCCTTTTGATCGTTCCAGGGGATGGCAGAAAGGTCGTTGGATCTTCGGCGTAAATACGCACCTCCATGGCGTGACCAACTCGGCGTATGTCATCCTGAGTAAATGGAAGGGCTTCTCCAGCCGCAATCTTTAATTGAAGCTCAACAAGGTCAAGCCCTGTAATTTCCTCTGTCACTGGGTGCTCAACTTGAAGGCGAGTGTTCATTTCTAAAAAGTAAATATTTTTTTGTCCATCCACCAAAAATTCAACCGTACCTGCATTTGTATAGCCAATTGCTTGGGTTGCTCGCACCCCAAGCTCCCCCATCTTCCTTCTTGTCACATCATCCAAAAACGGAGAAGGGGCTTCCTCTACCACCTTCTGATGACGACGCTGCACCGAGCAATCTCGCTCCCATAGATGAACGGTTGTCCCTTGTGAATCAGCTAACACCTGAACCTCAATATGCCGTGGGTTGACAATGCTTTTCTCCAAAAACATTGCCCCATCTCCAAAAAATGATTCAGCTCTTGCCTGATTTCCTGCAAATGCTTTTTCCAGCTCTCCAGCATGATGAACGAGCTGCATCCCAATACCGCCACCACCAGCCGAAGCCTTCAGCATGACAGGGTAGCCAATACGCTTGGCTACCTCTATGGCTTCGTCTACACTTTTTAACGGTTCATTCACTCCTGGAATCACAGGAATCCCCGCCTTCTCCATCGTTTTACGCGCTTCAATCTTGCTCCCCATTTTTTGAATAACATCTGGATGTGGACCGATAAATGTAAACCCTTCCTCTATACAGCGACGTGCAAAGTCCGCATTTTCAGAAAGAAGCCCATAGCCTGGATGAATCGCCTCAACCTCGGCTTGTTTAGCGACTTCAATGATTTTTTCAACATTTAAATAGCTTTCAAGCACTCGATTCTTTCCAACCACATATGCCTCATCTGCTAGGGTAACGTGCAACGAATCAAGGTCAGCCTCAGAATAAACGGCAACAGTCGCGATCTTTAAACGCTTGCATGTTCGGATAATACGAGCAGCAATTTCGCCACGATTTGCAATCAATATTTTTGCAAACATTGCTCTCCCCCCTTGGATCGATATCTCTACACATGTTTAATTTGTTTTTAATTCGAATACTTCCTTTGCCTGCTCTCGCAGCTTGAACTTTTGGATTTTCCCTGAGGCTGTCATTGGATACTCAT
>NZ_ANNK01000127.1 GCF_000334155.1 Halalkalibacterium ligniniphilum
TGACAGGGTAGCCAATACGCTTGGCTACCTCTATGGCTTCGTCTACACTTTTTAACGGTTCATTCACTCCTGGAATCACAGGAATCCCCGCCTTCTCCATCGTTTTACGCGCTTCAATCTTGCTCCCCATTTTTTGAATAACATCTGGATGTGGACCGATAAATGTAAACCCTTCCTCTATACAGCGACGTGCAAAGTCCGCATTTTCAGAAAGAAGCCCATAGCCTGGATGAATCGCCTCAACCTCGGCTTGTTTAGCGACTTCAATGATTTTTTCAACATTTAAATAGCTTTCAAGCACTCGATTCTTTCCAACCACATATGCCTCATCTGCTAGGGTAACGTGCAACGAATCAAGGTCAGCCTCAGAATAAACGGCAACAGTCGCGATCTTTAAACGCTTGCATGTTCGGATAATACGAGCAGCAATTTCGCCACGATTTGCAATCAATATTTTTGCAAACATTGCTCTCCCCCCTTGGATCGATATCTCTACACATGTTTAATTTGTTTTTAATTCGAATACTTCCTTTGCCTGCTCTCGCAGCTTGAACTTTTGGATTTTCCCTGAGGCTGTCATTGGATACTCATCAATAAAGGCAATGTAGCGTGGTATTTTAAAGCGGGCGATTTTTCCAAAACAATACGTGCGAATTTCTTCAGCCGTTGCTGTTTCACCTTTTTTCAATTTAATCCAGGCTGAAACTTCTTCCCCAAAAGTTTCATCAGGGATACCGACGACTTGGACATCAAGAATTTTAGGGTGCTGATAAAGAAATTCCTCTACCTCTCTTGGATAAACATTTTCTCCTCCACGAATAATCATGTCTTTTAAGCGACCTGTGATACGGCAATAGCCGTTCTCGTCCATCACAGCCAAATCACCTGTATGAAGCCAGCCTTCCTTTGTAATGACGGCTGAGGTGGCATCAGGATTTTTATAATAGCCCTTCATAACATGATACCCGCGTGTGCATAGCTCTCCTTGCACTCCCCGAGGAACTTCCACCTCTGTTCCAGGCTCCACAATTTTCACTTCCACATTCGGTAAAGCGCGACCGACGGTTTCAACACGTATCTCTAACGGATCATTTACCCTTGTTTGTGTAATGACTGGCGATGATTCTGTTTGCCCATAGGCAATCGTAATTTCTGAGGCACCCATCTTTTCAACAACGGCTTTCATCACTTCAATCGGGCAATTCGAGCCTGCCATAATCCCTGTTCGTAGGGTTGATAAATCATAGCTGTCAAAATCCTTTTCATTCAGTTCAGCAATAAACATCGTCGGCACCCCATGAAGCCCAGTACATCTCTCATTTTGAACCGCTTCAAGAACGACTTTTGGGTTAAATTCCTGAATCGGAACCATCGTGGCACCAACAGAAACACAAGCTAATGTACCAAGAACACAGCCGAAGCAATGAAAAAACGGAACCGGAATGCAAAGCCGATCATTTGCGGTGAGATTCATACACTTAGCAATATTCAGCCCATTGTTAACGAGGTTATAATGGGTAAGCATCACGCCTTTTGGAAACCCCGTTGTTCCAGAGGTGTACTGCATGTTAATGACATCCCCCGGCTTTAAACTGGCCATGCGCTCCTCCAATGCCTGGTCACTCTCCTCTTCGCCAAGCTGTAAAACTTCATTCCATGTGTACATACCCGGATGCCGCTCTTCCCCTAAATGAATTACTCTCTTTAAATAGGGGAGCTTTTCCGATTGAAGATGACCAGGATCACTGTTTTTTAGTTCTGGAACAATTTCGTACAGCATTTCCAAGTAGGAAGCATCCCGATATCCATCGATAAGCAAAATCGTTGTTGCATCCGATTGTTTTAGAAGGTACTCCAATTCCGATGTTCGATAGCTTGTATTCACCGTCACGAGCACTGCACCCATTTTTCCTGTTGCAAATTGAGTAACAAGCCATTCAGGGACGTTTGTAGCCCAAATCGCTACATGCTCACCTTGCTCAATTCCTAGCTTCATAAAGCCCTTTGCCGCTTTACGACAGAGCTGGTCAAATTGTTCATACGTATAGCGTAAATCTAGTTCAGGATAAACAACGGCTTCATGAGTCGGTTGTCTTGCTGCTACTTCCTCAATGAGTTGTCCAATCGTTTGATTTAGGACTTCATCTGGCATCAATCTTACCCTCCCGTTCGTTTGATTAACGGCATCCTAACTGGCGAGCGATGACAAGACGTTGAATTTCAGACGTTCCTTCTCCAATTTCAAGTAGCTTTGCATCTCGAAGCATCCGCTCGACCTCGTATTCACGCATATACCCATATCCACCATGAATTTGGATCGCTTCGTTTGCCACCCTTGTTGCTGTTTCAGAAGCAAACAGCTTTGCAAAAGCGGCTTCTTTGGCAAATGGTCGTCCCTTATCTTTTAGCCAAGCCGCTTTTAATACCATATTTCTTGCTAGTTCAATTTCCATCGCCATATCAGCGAGTTTA
Source organism: Halalkalibacterium ligniniphilum (assembly GCF_000334155.1). Lineage (GTDB taxonomy): Bacteria > Bacillota > Bacilli > Bacillales > Bacillaceae_D > Halalkalibacterium > Halalkalibacterium ligniniphilum. Next base: position 2,473 of record NZ_ANNK01000127.1, read on the forward strand.
AATTGAATCGCTTGGAAGCTGGAAATCGCCGTCCCGAATTGCTTCCTTTCTTTTGCATAAGCAAGGGCACGATCAAATGCAGCTTGTGCGATTCCGACACCTAGAGCACCAATAGAAATTCGACCGCCGTCCAATGTATACAAAAATTGCTTAAAGCCCTTATCAGGGTCACCTAGTAAATTTTCTTTCGGCACACGTACATTTTCTAAAACGAGCTCACATGTATTCGATGCACGCACGCCCATTTTTTCGTAGTTGCAATTAATTGTGAAACCAGGTGTTTCCGTCGGTACGATGATCGCTGAAATGATTTTTTTGCCGTACTCGTCTTTTCCTGTAACGGCTGTAACAATGACCGTTCTTGCATACCCTGCATTTGTAATCCAGCATTTTTCCCCATTAATCACGTATTCATCACCATCTAAAACAGCCTTCGTCCGTGTCCCGCCAGCATCTGATCCTGCGTTAGGCTCTGTTAACCCAAATGACCCGAGTGATTCTCCAGAAGCTAATGGGACAAGATGTGCTTGCTTTTGCTCTTCTGTTCCAAAATAGTAAATAGGACTGGCACCTAATGAAACAGCTGCAGCATAGCTTAACCCAGTTCCGCCGCAGGCGCGCCCAATTTCTTCTACAGCTACGGCGTAGGAAATCGTATCAGCACCAGATCCACCATATTTTTCAGGAAATGGGATGCCTAAAAGACCTAGGCCAGCCATTTTTTTAAAGATGTCTTCTGGAAATTCGGACGTCCGATCAAAGTGTTCCGCATGTGGAGCAATTTCTTTTTCGGCGAAATCACGAACCATTGACCGAATCATTTGCTGTTCTTTCGTTAAATCAAAATCCATCCTAACTCCCCCATTCTTATCAGGTTCCACCTTATTCTGAACGGTCGCTCATCCCTCCTGCACTCTTATGTCTACGTACACTCTCTAAAAATATTCATAAGTGATTGTTATGAAAAAGCTCGTATGCTCAAAAAAAGAAATAAATGTAAGCGCTATCAAAATCGTATCGTTAGAATAGATTTTTGTCAATCTATTATAAATTATTAGAATTTTAAGTTTATTATACTTGAACAAAACTTGGCTTTTCGCAAATTCCTTCATAGCAAAAGCCTTAGTTACAGTTATACTTGGGCCTTCGAACTTTTAACTACGTCGTTAAACTTCTATGTTGAAAGATATATACTTAACGTACAAAAAGGGACAACACCAAAAGGCCTTGAACCAGCCTTTTGGGCTACCCGCTTTTTCAGAGCGTCTTCCCACTAAGCTTTTGAAGGAACGCGCCCATGTAACGTTTGAAACGCGTGTGCAGCTTGTAAGACCGTCTCATCTTCGCCAAAACGCCCTACAACCATCATACCAATCGGGAGTTCCTTCGATTTTTGACAAGGTACATTCATGGCCGGATGACCTGTAATATTAAAAGGTGCAGTATTACAAATCATTTCTAAAGCACATGCGATTACCTCTTCTCTTGGTGCATCAGGAGCCGGAATTTTTGTTGCCTTCATCGGTGTTGTTGGCATAATGAGCACGTCATATTCCTTTAGCGCTTCGTCATATGCTTGTTTTAATTTTCTCGATAAGTTTTGTGCTATTGCATAATATTTTCCATTGTATTGCTCCTGCATATATTGTCCAAGTAAAATGGTCATTTTAACAGTCTCTGAATAATCATTGGCTCTGACTTTTCGCGCCTTCCCATAGGCATCCAAAAGTTTTGTGCTATAATGCCCCTTCCAGTTGTTCCCCATTCCATTGTCCTTGACCATTAATGCTGTTAAACCCTCAATTCCAACACCGTTCCAAATATGAATGCCGTCGAGATGCATGGGAATCGATACTTCTTCAACATGGGCTCCACTGCCTTCTAAAGACTGAGCTGCTTCTTTAACCTTTTGATCCACATCTTTCTCAGACAATCCTTCCCATCCGAAGCCTTCCTTCACAATCCCTACTTTTAAACCTTCAGCATGACCAACAAGGGCGTCGGTATATCGTTTTACTTCCAAGCCAGTCTGTCTTGGATCTAATCCATCAGGCCCAGCTAACACTTCTAGCAATAAAGCGACATCCTCCACTGATCTCGCCATTGGTCCTGTATGATCGATCGTCTGCTCGATTGGAAAAATTCCTGTGTAAGGAACGAGTCCATAGGTTGGTTTTAGACCATAAATGCCACTCCAAGAGCTCGGCATTCGAATCGAGCCACCTTGGTCACCACCAATCGCCATATCCACTTCTCCCGCCGCAACCAATGCTGCGCAACCACTAGAAGAGCCGCCGGTTGATCTGGTCGGATCATGTGGGTTTAAGACTGGGCCTGTAGCGGACGTATGGCTCCCTCCTGATAGGCAAAAATCTTCACACACGGCTTTCCCTGCTATTTCTCCTCCAGCATCAAGAATCCGCGTAACAATTGTCGCATCCTCATCAGGAACAAATCCTTCGAGAATCGCAGAACCATTCATCATCGGGACTCCTGCTAGACTTATATTATCTTTGAGAACAATCTTTTTCCCTGCCAATTTTCCACTGTCTTTTCCTTTAACCGTTGCTTTCCAATACCAAGCGTTGTATTTGTTTTCTTCAGCATCGGGACGATAACCAGATGTTCGTGGGTAATCTACGGCAAGACGAGGCTCAACAAGCTGATTTAAACGATTGTAGGACTCAAGCGTTCCGTTCATTAATTCTTGATAGGAAAATAAATCGTCCTCTGTGAGATCGAGATGAAAGTCATTCGCAATCTTTTTTAATTGTTCCACCGTTGGTTTTTTTACAGCCATACTTACGCCTCCTAAAGTTAAGTATTCAAGCTACTTCTCTATGTTGGAATAATGGCATCCTCAATGGTAAGTATAAAACGTTCAATCAGGACAGCCACAATTTCGTTAGATTATATTCCAGATAAATTGACGTCAGAACGTAAATTTACAGGAAGGAGGATTCACATTTTTACACTATCTTTCATCGATGAGAGTGAGTAAGCAATAAAAAAAGAATGGTTTGAATTAGAAGGACGGCTGAAGGAATGCCTGTGTAGTGATGGGAACGAGCTTCAATGATTCGGTTACTTGCTTCCCGTTAAGAAGACTCAGTATTCAAAAGAAAACACGACCTTTTAAACATTGTAGCTTAATGAAAAAAGACAAGGGTGTTCCCTTTTTATCAGGAACCACCCTTTTTTCTTTTATTAAATGTATTGACATACCGTGACGCCAGTCGACAATCAGCCTTCTTTTTTGAAGACCATTAACTCGCTAAGCACAACGATCTGACTTATTGATTTGTTTTATACATGAATCCCATCAGGCGCAGTATCTTTTTAAGCGTTTAATGCTAGACAGTACGTAGCTGAATGAGTTTAAGCTAAAATGATTTGTTCCTGTGTTGCGTGTTCAACCACGTCCACAAGAATGTTCATCCCTTGCTCAATTTTTTCATGGGTAGAGTGAGTAAAGTTCAATCGCATTGTATTTGCTTTAGGAGTTCCTGCGTAAAACGGCTCCCCTGGGACGTAAGCAACCCCTTGCTTCACTGCTTCTGACAGAAGTAGGGTCGTATTGATTTTTTCATCTAATTCAATCCAGAAGAACATTCCGCCTTTTGGCTCCACAAATCGTAAGCCCTGAAGGTTAGACTGTTGAAGCATTCTCAGCATCGTATCCTTTCGCGCTCTGTATTCATGAATCAGGGTTTGAATATGGCCATCCAAATCAAAATGGCGACAAAGCTGATAAAGCGCCTGTTGAGATAGTGAATTTGAGTGAAGGTCGTTTGCCTGCTTTGCCTGAGCCATCATCCGGATCACTTGAAACGGCCCTGCGATCCAACCCGTTCTTAGAGCTGGTACAGCTGTTTTAGAAAACGTACTTGTATACAATACATGCGTTCCATCATCAAGGGCAGCGAGCGGTGTATAAGTCTCATCTTCATTAAATTGAATATCTCCATATGGATCATCTTCAAAGATCAAGGCACGATACTTATGAGCAAGATTCACCAATTGAACACGGCGTTCCTTTGACCAAACACGTCCTGCAGGATTTGAAAAGGTAGGAACGACATATATACATTTTGGCTTGTACATTTTTAATTTTTGCTCAAGGTCATCTGGTAACATCCCGTTATCATCAGAGTCCACTGCAATCACTTTTGCCTCATAGGATTGAAATACTTGAAGGGCAGCTAAATACGTTGGATCTTCTGTTAAAACAACATCCCCTGGATTAAAAATCACTCTTGAAAACAGATCAATCGCTTGCTGAGATCCTGTTGTTACTAACATATCGTCTTCTGTAAAGGATTGAATGCCTTTTCGTTTCATCCGTTCTACAATCACTTCACGAAGAGGACGGTAGCCTTCGGTCTCCGAATATTGCATCGATTTTTTACCTGTTTCAAACACACGAGCAAACGCATCTTGTACGCCCTCAAGCGGAAACAAATTATCATCCGGCAAGCCTCCGGCAAAGGAAATGACGTTTTCCTTATTTACCACTTTTAAAATATCCCTTACTGCAGAGGAATGGAGATGACGAACTCGTTTCGCAAATGCATACTTCATGATGGACACCTCAATTGACGTAATTTTTTGAAATTTATCTCTATACTACCCCGTTCTGCTGAAAAGTCAATTCTTTTCACAAGATTTTCAGATTTTCTGTCTCGACAGCAAAAAAGACGATCCTTATATTAAAGTGCCGTCTTCGAACGAGTTGACGCAATGATCCAATTAAATCTGTAGAAAAGCATGTATCCACATATGATTCACTCGCCTGATGACTGAACAGAACCTATATAAAGAGTAACGAAAAAAGAATACTTTCAATCTATATTGTACCTCTTCCTCCGCTCCACCGCAATGGGGGTCAGGGCAAGTTTGCTCCGGGCAAATTTGCTCTGACCCCTCAGCTTATTCAGATTCTGGTGAGAAGCTCCGTTTTGCGAACTCATTATCCATCATAAAGAAGGCGTTGCTGTCATCATCAATACGCTTAAGCTTTTGAATGATGCTATCAAAGAGGTCTTCCTCTTCCACCTGTTCTTCAATGAACCACTTCAAGAAATTGATCGTTGCATGCTCCCTGGCATCTAGTGCAAGATCAGAAAGCTTATAAAAGCGCTTCGTCACTTCTTTTTCTTGTTTTAACGCTTTTTCATAGGCATCCAATACAGAGCTGAAATCATTATTCGGTGTTTCAAAGCCTGTAATGATCGCCCGTTCACCCATCGTATTAATAAAGTTGTAAATTTTCATGCCATGGAATCGCTCTTCTTCTGCTTGCACTAAAAAGAAATTGGCAAAGCCGTCTAAGCTTTCATGAGAACAATAGGCTGCCATCGCCATATAGGAATGAGCCGCGTAAAACTCGTAATTCATTTGTTCATTTAACGCCTTTAACAGTGTTTCGTTGAGCATGTAGGAAGCCTCCTATCGATTTGGATACTTTTAGTATAGCATGCTCGTAAAAATTAAAGAATATAGGAAATTCAAGCTGCAATCCGTTTCGTTTGTGATGGCTCTATAGGAAGATGTACAATGAACATTATTTCCAACGTAAAATAGATGATATGTATTAAGCAGAAAAGAAAGGTTGGATTCACCATGAAAATACGTTTTGCCATTGTCGGAACAAACTGGATCACCGAAAGGTTTATTGAAGCTGCCCGTAAGGTTAATGACTTTGAATTAACCGCCGTCTATTCACGGACAGAGGAACGAGCAAAGGAATTTGCTACCCCTCACCAAATCCCTTACACCTTCACACATTTAGAAGAGCTTGCGAAAAGCGACGAGGTAGATGCAGTATATCTTGCCAGTCCTAATTCCTTGCATGCACAACAAGCCGTCCTTCTCATGAATCATGGAAAGCATATTTTATGCGAAAAACCGATGGCCTCCAATAAAAAAGAAGTGCAGCAAATGATTGAAGCCGCAAAACAAAACAATGTGCTATTAATGGAGGCAATGAAATCAAGCTTTCTTCCGGGATTTCAAAGCATTCAACAGCACCTACATAAAATTGGACAGGTTCGTTTTTACTTTGCAAACTTTTGTCAATATTCCTCTCGCTACGATGCCTTTAAAGAGGGAACGATCTTAAATGCATTTAAGCCAGAGTTTTCCAATGGCTCTCTAATGGATATTGGGGTTTACGCTCTTTATCCTTTAGTTGTCCTTTTTGGGAAGCCTGAAAGCATCAAAGCAAGTGGTCATCTACTCCATTCTGGTGTCGATGGTGGTGGTAGCCTCCTCTTACATTACAAAGACAAAGAAGCCGTTATCGTCCATTCGAAAATTACAAGCTCAGCACTACCTTCTGAAATCCAAGGTGAAGAGGGAACGATGATCATTGATCGCATAAGCGAACCAGGAAATATTCAAATCCGCTACAAGGATGGAACAATCGAAGATCTTTCGGAAGAAGCTGTTGAGCCTACGATGTACTATGAAGTTGAGGCCTTTATCCAATTGCTTCAAGCAGGCAAGACAGAGTCACCAATCAATTCATTGGAACATTCACTTACTACCATTGAAATCATTGAAGAAGCCCGACAGCAAATCGGGATTATCTATCCTGCTGATAAAAGCTAAAAATGAAAAGAAACCCGTTTGTTAAGAGCGGGTTCCTTTTCGTATCTCTCATATATACTTTCGATGCACTTTCTTCCCATCATAGATAAAATCAATGGGCTTATCATTAACGACCGATTCAAGGTGAACTGCACGACCCCAAAGCTGGTAAATGTATGGGAGCACTTTTTCTACATAGCCAACATCAAGCTCTGTCCCTTCATAATTATGGGAGATATATAGCTCTCCGTTTTTTAAATAATCACCATTGGTCACTGTTAAATAAGGGAACCCCCCATTTACTCGGGATTGCACGAGCTGATCACGAACAGACTCCCATTCTTTATCGATGATTTTATAATCAGTTCCTTGCTTCTGAAACAGGTACATGTCTTCTCTTAGAACAAGATCCTTCGTCAGATAGTTTCGTATAAAGGAGATATCTGATTCGATTTCACGAACTTCAAAAATTTTCTCGCGGCCGCTTCCAGGCTCGACTCCTTGCCGCTCTTTCATATCTTCTGTAGGGTGATTGTAACGCTCTTCGATGTCTTCAAAAATTTTCAAGCCAAGATAGTACGGATTAATTGAAGTTCTCGATGGCTGGACGACACTCGCATTTAGCTTTGCAAATTCCACCGTTTCGTCGCTCGTCAAATCCATTTCGCGAAGAATCCGCGCATGCCAGTAGGATGCCCAGCCTTCATTCATAATTTTTGTCTCCAGCTGGGGCCAGAAATAAAGCATTTCTTCACGCATCATCGTCAGAATATCCCGCTGCCACGGCTCTAACTCACGACTGTATTCTTCAATGAAAAGCAGAATATCTTTTTCAGGCTTTGGTGGAAACGCCCGTTTTTTTTGCTTTGGCTCTTCTACTGGCTGTTTCTCATCAAGAGCAAAGAGATCATCATAATCCCCTTTTCGTCGCATTGGCTCCTTATCTTCATCATCCATTGTCCAAGCGAGCTTTGGTCGAACAAGACTCGGATCAATATGCTCTTGAATCGAGAGCACCGCATCCAAAAAGGATTCCACTTCTTCTTTTCCATGGACATGCTCGTAATGGGCAATCCGCTCGGCTGTAGCACTCATGCTCTCAACCATGTCTTCTCGTGTATTTGAAAACCGCACATTGTTTTTAAAGAAATCACAATGGGCAAGTACATGTGCAACAATCAATTTGTTTTGAATAAGGCTGTTACTATCAAGTAAAAATGCATAGCATGGATCAGAGTTAATAACGAGCTCATAAATTTTACTTAAACCTAGGTCATATTGAATCTTCATCTTGTGAAACTGTTTCCCAAAGCTCCAGTGCGAATAGCGAGTCGGCATTCCATATGCGCCAAATGTATAAATAATATCTGCTGGGCAAATTTCATAACGCATTGGATAAAAATCTAATCCAAATCCTTCTGCTATTTCGGTTATTTCCGCAATGGCTGTCTCAAGCTCTTTCCATTCTACATGCATAATGATCCCTCCTCAAACGCCTTTTTACACTTTATGTGAGAGAAAGACAAATGATGAAAGAGAAAAGGAAGCATCACCTTGACAAGAGAGCAAACAAAAAAAGCTGAGCATCTGAAAGCTCAACTTCTTTGTTTCGTACAATTTTTAGACCATGGCATTTACCTTTGCCATGACCTCCCGTTTTAATTGCGCAAGCTTATCCTTGCTTCCTTCCAATGAGTCACTGCTTACACCAAAATAGATTTTTAATTTCGGCTCTGTGCCAGATGGGCGTAGACAAAACCATGACTCATCATCAAGTGTGTACTTTAACACGTTCGATTTTGGAAGGATGATCCGTTCCGTTGCTTTTTGCTTAATGACTCTTTTTTCACTGCTTTCATAATCCTCAATCGTTGCAATCGATTGACCGTTAATGCTTGAAAGTGGATTTGTCCGAAAATTACTGAGGATCTCATTAATTTTTTCAACCCCGGATTTTCCTTTTAAGGTCAAGGATTCTAAGCCTTCTAGGTAGAAGCCATACTTGTCAAACACCTCAAGCAAGCCTTCATAGAGTGTCATGTTACGCGATTTATAATATGCCGTCATTTCTGCTGCAAGCAAGCATGCTTGCACGGCGTCCTTGTCTCGGACAAAATCTCCAATTAAGTAACCATAGCTTTCTTCGTATCCAAATAAAAACTTAAAGGACCCTGTTTGTTCATACTCCTTCATTTTTTCCCCAATGAATTTAAAGCCGGTTAACGTATCAACCGTTGTCATTCCGTAGTTTTCAGCAATGGCTCGCCCTAATTCAGAGGTGACGATCGTTTTTAGCACAACGCCATTTTTAGGAAGAGCCTGCTGTGCTTTCTTTTGAGACAGCAAATATTCTAGCATCAAGGCCCCTGTTTGATTGCCTGTTAAAACAATATAGTCTCCGTCGGCATTTCTAACAGCGACCCCGACTCTATCCGCATCAGGATCGGTGGCAAGAAGGACATCTGCGTTCTCTTTTTGCCCGTATTCAATTGCCAATGAAAAGGCTGCATGCTCTTCAGGATTAGGAGATTTCACAGTTGAGAAGTTCGGATCTGGAAGCTCTTGTTCTTTTACCACGGTAACCGAAGTAAACCCACTCGACTCAAGCACCCTCCGAACAGGAATATTAGCCGTTCCGTGAAGCGGGGTAAATACAATTCGAACATCTTTTCCTATTTGTTGAGTTAATTCTTTGTTAACTAAAATCGTTTGGAGCGCTTCTATGTAGGCATCATCCAATTCTTCGCCGATGATTTGGAGAAGCCTTGCTCCTTTTAGCTCCATTTCATCAGCAACGTCGAGTGTTAGCTCATCTTCAATTTGATTCACAAAACGGACCAATTCATTTGCAGGCTCTGGCGGTAGCTGACACCCGTCTGAGCCATAGACCTTAAACCCATTGTATTCTGGTGGGTTGTGGCTTGCTGTAATCACAATTCCTCCGACTGCATTCAACTCACGAACGGCAAAGGAGAGAGCTGGTGTCGGTCTGAGATCGCGAAACAAATACGTTTTTATTCCATGCTTCCCTAGAGTCAAAGCCGCTTCCAACGCAAACTCAGGTGATTTATGGCGAGAATCATAAGCAATGGCTACACCACGCTCTTTTGCATCATTCTCCTTTTGTAATAGATATTGAGCAAAGCCCTCTGATGCTTTTCGAATGGTATATGTATTCATGCGGTTCGGACCTGGACCAATTTCTCCTCGCATACCACCTGTTCCAAATTCTAAATTTTTATAAAAACAATCCTCAAGTTGTGTTTCATCACCTGAAAGCTTTTCAAGAATCTCTTTTAACTCAGGCTCTAAGGCACTGAATTGCTTCCATCTTTCATATTGTTGCCTCCAGCTCATTCCATCCCCTCCAAATCAATCTATTTGATAGTTAAAAGGCTTACATCATCAGTCTATTATATCATTCAATAAAAAATCTGTAATTTCCTCTAAATTCCCAAATGCAATTTATTTATCGAACATTCCTTATGATCGTGTTGCATTTTTATGTGGGCCTTTGATAATCATAATAAAACTAAAAGCTTCGAACACTAAAAATTAAGTGATCGAAGCTTATGTTTTCGAACTTACCTTCTCCCTCGCAAATAATCGTTGCTCTTTGATTACACGCGAATGACGCCTTCATCACTGGTTACTGGCGTTTTAGCATAATAAAGTTCTGTTTCAAGTTCTTTGCGAAACGCTTTTGTTTGTTCCTCTGTCCAGTTCAAGAATTTTTCCATATATATAAGGACAGGCTCCTTCCATTTTTCGACCCACTGAATGTTAAAAAAGAGCGCACCTGTGCGTCGGCTAAAAAAGTCGAGAGGCGTGACGACCATTTCCTCTGCCATTCCATAACGAAGCTGGGCGTAAATCGCTGGTTTCAGCCCAGCTTGTTTGGCCTCGTCACCATTATCCTCTAAATAACGAAGAACCTTAAAAATGTTGGAGCCGTAAAGCTCTGCTAGTCGACGGGCTTCCGTTTCATCCAGTCCTGCACTTACCCCTTTTTGTATAGCAACCACTAGAAAATCAGCAAAGCCAGCCGAGCCCCCAACATCACCACCAGAGAGCTTAATTTTTGCCGTTTCACACGCTTTATCTACACCTAAATCCCTTGCCACGACGTTAATGACACGTTCCGCCATTTTTCGATAGCCTGTTAATTTCCCCCCAGCAATGGAAATCAGTCCGCTATCTGAAACAAACATTTCATCTTTACGCGACACTTCAGAAGCACTTTTTCCTTCTTCATAAATGAGTGGTCGTAATCCCGTCCAGCTCGATTCAACATCCTCAGCTCGTAGCTGTAAGGTCGGAAACATAAAATTAACAGCCGAAAGGATATAATCTCGATCTTCCACTGTCATCCGAGGATGAACCACGTCTCCTTCGTAAAACGTGTCCGTAGTTCCTACATACGTTTTTCCTTCACGAGGGATGGCAAAAATCATCCGTCCATCATGCTCTGTATCAAAATAAACGGCTTGCTTTAACGGAAAACGGTCTTGATCAATCACAAGGTGAACACCTTTTGAAAGCTTAAGGCGTTTCCCCGTCTTTGAACGGTCCTGTTCTCGAAGGGTATCCACCCAAGGACCTGCTGCATTAACAATTTTTTTCGCATAAATCTTGTGGGCTTCACCTGTCAGTTGATCCACCGCAACAACGCCAACGATCTTACGATTTTTATACAGAAGTGACTCTACTTTTGTATAATTCAACGCCTTTGTTCCTCGATTGACTGCTTCTTTGATTACTTCTAGGGTGAGTCTTGCATCGTCTGTTCGATATTCAACATAAATACCGCCGCCTTTTAACTTATCGCGTCGAAGCAACGGCTCTTTTTCGAGCGTGCGATTTTTATTTAGCATGTAGCGTCGTTCCTCTTTGCGTACATCTGCGAGATGATCATATACCTTTAACCCTAAGGACGTTGAAAATTTCCCAAACGTTCCATCTTTAAAAATTGGTAGCAGCATCCATTCTGGTGTTGTGACATGCGGGGCATTTTCATAAACAATCGCCCGCTCCTTCCCCACTTCAGCTACAAGCTTTACTTCTAGCTGCTTCAAATAGCGTAAGCCACCGTGTACAAGCTTCGTGGAACGACTTGAGGTTCCCGCTGCAAAATCCTGCATTTCCACGAGTCCTGTTTGAATCCCACGAACCTGAGCATCAAGGGCAATCCCAGCCCCTGTAATTCCCCCTCCGATAACGAGCAAATCCAAGGTCTTTGACTTCATTTCTTCTAATATATCCGCCCGCTTCTTACTTGAAAACATCGTTGCCATGCTATTCATCCTCTCTTTATTGCATGTCAGGAAAAAGAGATTTTACGATGCAAAAAAAGACCACAACATCCCTATTTGGACATACTCCTAAATAGGGTGTTGTGGTCTCTCCTTTTCTCCGACCAATGATTAACTTATTTTCAGTATAACCAATTTTTTTGTAAAAAGCAAAAAATACTCTCGCAAAACCCTGCGTTCTATGTGTGGAATCGGTACTCTTTATCCATTCAAGAACGATTGCCCTTCATCATTGGAAATAAGTTCAGAGCTTAGAGTAATCAGCTAATAAAGCCTTTACTTAAAAGCTTGAGCAGCTTTAACCGCCTTTTTCCAGCCCTCATAAAGAGATGTTCGCTCCTCTTCTTCCATCGAATCTTTGAAATCTTTTTCCAAGATCCATTGCTTTGATATTTCTTCTTTGCTCTTCCAAAATCCGACACCCAGTCCTGCAAGGTATGCTGCGCCAAGGGCTGTCGTTTCTTGAATAAGCGGTCTTTCAACAGGGACACCGAGAATATCGCTCTGGAACTGCATCAAAAATTGATTTGCAACGGCTCCACCGTCAACACGTAATGTTTTTAATGTAATGCCAGAATCTGCTTCCATTGCCGTTAATACATCCTTCGTTTGATAGGCGAGAGATTCTAGAGTCGCGCGAACAACATGCTCCTTCAATGTGCCTCGTGTCAAACCAAACATTGCACCTCTCACCTCCGAATCCCAATACGGTGTACCTAAACCAACGAAAGCAGGAACCACATACACACCTTCAGACGAAGAAATTTTTGTTGCATAGCCTTCAGAATCAGCTGCAGATTTTAACATGCGCAAGCCATCACGAAGCCACTGGATCGCTGAGCCTGCGACGAAAATGCTTCCTTCTAAAGCGTACTCAACTTTTCCATCAAGCCCCCATGCGATTGTCGTTAATAGGCCGTGGTTCGATTTCACCGCTTGCTCTCCCGTGTTCATAAGCATAAAGCAGCCTGTGCCATACGTATTTTTCGCCATTCCCTCTTCAAAGCATGCCTGACCAAATAAGGCTGCTTGCTGGTCTCCAGCAACACCTGCAATGGGGATGTTCTCACCAAAGAAGTGATAATCTATTGTTTCCCCGTACACTTCAGAGGAAGGACGAACTTCTGGAAGCATCACGGCAGGAATATTCAGCATTTTAAGGAGTTCCTCATCCCATTTTAGGTCATAAATATTATACATTAACGTCCGAGAAGCATTTGAGTAGTCCGTCACATGAGCCGCTCCGCCTGTTAGCTTCCAAATCAACCATGTATCAATCGTTCCAAATAACAACTCCCCTTTTTCAGCACGCTCCTGCGCACCGTCCACATGGTCTAAAATCCAACGAACTTTTGTACCTGAAAAATATGCGTCAATCAGGAGCCCTGTTTTATCCGTTACCATTTGCCCATAGCCTTCTTCTTTTAAACGAGTACAAATGTCTGCCGTTTGTCGTGATTGCCATACGATCGCATTGTAAATCGGACGTCCAGAGTCCTTTTCCCATACAACCGTTGTTTCACGCTGGTTTGTTATCCCAATTGAAGCGATTTCACTTGCTTCTACATTTGTTTTAAGTAAAACACCAGAAATGACAGAAAGAATGGAAGCCCAAATTTGGTTAGGATTATGCTCAACCCAGCCTGGCTTCGGAAAAATTTGATCAAATTCCTTCTGCTCCACGCCGACGATTTCTCCACCTTTATTAAATAAAATCGCCCGTGAGCTTGTCGTTCCTTGATCTAACGCAAGAATATATTTTTTCTCCATTTCTATTTCCCCCTTGCTCTTTATTTTGCCATCAAGACATGTGAATTTTTACTCGTTAGAGATTTGCGTCTTTCTATAAAGATCGTATAGCTGAGTACGACAATGAATGCAAATATAAATACCCATAATGCGTTGTAATAAATACCCTCAAACAACGCTGCATAAGTAAGAGCACCTAAGCCACCGCCGATAATCGGTCCAATAATCGGAAGCCACGCATAACTCCAATTTGATGAGCCCTTATTCGGGATAGGAAGGAAAAAATGGGCAAGCCTTGGACCTAAATCACGGGCTGGATTGATTGCATAGCCTGTCGTCCCTCCCAACGATAAACCGATGACAATGATAAGTAATCCGACAACGAGAGGATTTAATCCCTCGGTAAATTCATTTGCCCCAATTGCTAAAATCCCTAATACTAAAATAAACGTACCAAGAACCTCACTAAAAAAGTTTGAAGGCAAATGCTTAATTGCAGGATTCGTAGAAAACACCCCAAGCTTAGCCCCTCGATCTTCCGTCGCTTTAAAATGAGGGTAGTATTGGAAAAACACTAAGGTTGCACCGATGAACGCACCGATCAATTGAGCGACAATATAGCCTGGAACTTCACTCCACGCAAAATCTCCTACAAGCGCCAAACCGATCGTTACCGCTGGATTCAGGTGCGCTCCACTTATGTTCCCAACACAATAAATCGCAGTTGCAACACCTAATCCCCATGCTGTCGTAATGACGATCCACCCTGATGCTTCCGCTTTCGTTCCTTTTAACACAACTCCAGCAACAACACCAGCCCCAAAGATAATAAGAATCATTGTACCAATGAGTTCCCCGACAAATGGTAGCATTGTCTTCTCCCCCTAAACAATTAAAGTTAGAACGAAAAAAAAGAGACCAACAAAAATCAGCTAACAAATGAACATTTGTTAGTGTTTTCGTTAGTCTCCAAATCTCCGTCACAGGAATATTAACTTATCTACATTAAATCACAGATTGAAAACGCTGTCAAATCATTTAGTTAAAATTACGATTGGACATTTTTTCACTTTTACCATAATTCCTTTCTTGAGGTTGAAACAGCAACAGCTCCTGCTTTTAAGGCAGCACTGACTTCATTACCTGTTCGAATCAGCCCTCCTGCAATAATCGGAATTTTCGTCTTTTCATAGACTTCTGTAATGATATGAGGCATAACCCCCGGTAGAACCTCTATTAAGTCAGGCTTGGTTGTTTCAAGTAGCTTGTAACTTGATTCAAGGGCGATCGAATCAAGAAGAAAAAGTCGCTGAACCGCAAGTAATTTATTCTTTTTAGCCGTTAGCACAACGTTCTTTCTTGTAGAAATAAGTCCCTTCGGCCGAATATCTTGTGCTAAAAATTGGGCAGCGTATTCATCCGAGCGCAAACCTTGCACTAAATCAGCGTGGAGCAACAATTCTTTCCCGTTTGATTTAACAAGCCGAACAAGACTTCTTAATTGGGCGACATGACTGTTTAATAAAATAATATAGTGGAAGTCTGTATCCAAAAATGACTCGAGTTCCTTTGCTGTTCTAGCAGCAGGAAGTATTTGTTGTCCTTGAAAATGTTTGCTCATATAAATGACCCCTTCCTCGTTACATGCTTCATTTAAGCAAGGAGCTACTTGTCTGTCAACCACTATCCCTTTCTCGATTATTCAAGTTCAGCTGTTTCAGCTTGAAAATGATCTTGCGGATCGCGATTTGCTTCAGCAATCACTGGTCCAGTCACCTCAAAAATAAACGGATTTCGAAACACCTTTGCCCCATTTGTTGCTTCAACAAATCCGACCCATGTTCCACCCATTGAAAAAATCACCTCTGTTTCATATAAACCATTTTCCACATGATGCATCGTTTTTTCCATATGGTGAACCATTCCTGGCATATCGAATTTAATTTGAACATTTGCAGAATCGATTCCAGTTCCATTTTCATCATATAAAAAAAGATGAATATCGGTTGCTTCTCCTGACTCCCATGCCTCTTCAAGACCAACAACCTCCATCCTCCAATCTGTAACGAGCTCTTTAGGACTAAATATCACATAAGACGCCCAAATCGAACCAATGACGAAAGGAATCGCTAGGAAAAGGATAACATAAGGCCGAAGCTGGATTGATCGTTCAAGTTTCATTGTCTTCCTCCTTTCATTCCTTCACCATCCTTGCCCATTTCATTTAAAATTATGCATCATCCATTCTTTTTGTTTTTTCGAAGGCTAACCAATCGACACACGTTATGGCTCAAATTGATAAGAAGGGCGCTTGCGCTAGACATCATTAAATGCATACGTTTATCTCAAAAAAGCCCCCTTTCGTCAGTCGAGCAGGTCACTCACATGACAGGAGGGGGCTTTTTTGTAACTAGCGCTGCTTATAGATAATTTGGTAAATATCGTGACGACGATCCTTAAGCTGATTGACACTTCCTGCGCGACGATGGCGGCGTAAGATTTCCAAATCAACATCCCCAATCACAACGGTTTCGATATTTGGATTGCATTCACCTACAATTCCATCACGGGCAAAGGTAAAATCAGAGGGACTAAAAATACCTGACTGTGCATATTGAATATCCATATTTTCCACATCTGGCAAATTTCCAACAGTGCCAGAGAGAACCGTGTATACTTGATTTTCTATCGCACGAGCCTGTGAACAATAACGGACCCGTAAATATCCTTGGCGGTCCTCTGTACAGAATGGTGTGAAAATGATGTTTGCCCCTTTATCAACTGCAATTCTGGCAAGCTCTGGAAATTCAATATCATAGCAAATTTGAATGGCGATTTTTCCACAATCCGTATCAAAGACTCTTACTTCATCCCCTGCACTTATTCCCCAGAACTTTCGTTCATTCGGGGTAATGTGAAGCTTATATTGCTTTTCAATTGTTCCATCACGACGAAACAGATAAGCAATATTATAAATTTTGCCCTCTTCTTCAACAAAATGAGAGCCTCCAATGATATTGACGTTGTATTTTACAGCAAGATTTGTAAAAAGTTCAATATAGTCTTCTGTAAATTCAGTTAAGCGACGAATTGCTCGGCTTGGACTCTTTTCAGGTAAAAATGATAGGAGCTGGAGTGTAAAAATTTCAGGGAATACGGCAAAGTCAGAGTGATAGCTCGCAGCAACATCTGTATAATATTCACACTGGATCGCAAAATCCTCAAACGAAGAGATTTTCTTCATTTCATATTGAATTGTTGTTATTCTTACAGGAAAGGACGTTTTAAATTGGCGCTTTGGCACCGTCGGCCGATAATCAATATTGTTCCATTCCATTAGAGTCGCATAACGCATTGAAGCTTTATCATCTTGCAAATAATTATGATTAATTCGTTTTAAGGTAAAGCCATTCATAACCTGGAAGGTCAATACTGGATCATAAATGTTATGCATGATGACTTCTTCTACATATTGTCGTGGTGTAAACTCTTTTGCATACTTGTAATAATTAGGAATTCTCCCACCGATGATAATACTCTTCAAATTAAGCTCCCTTGCAAGATCCTTTCTTGCTTCATAGAGCCGACGCCCGATTTTCATGCGACGGTATTCAGGATGTACCATGACTTCAATGCCATATAGATTATAGCCTTCTGGATCATGGTTCGTTATGTACCCATGATCCGTTATTTCATCCCATGTATGTTGATCATCGTATTCATCAAAATTTATGATGAGACTTGAACAGGTTCCGATGATCTCTCCATCATACTCGACACAAAATTGACCTTCTGGAAAAATCTTAAGATGACTTTCAAGATGCTCTCGTTTCCATGGTTCCATATTCGGGAAACAAATGCGTTGCATGTCGATAATTGCATCGAAATCCTTCTCTTCAATGTTTCGAATAATCATCTTTTTCTCAAATTTTGAAACATCGATTTTCTCCAATATTTTCCGCCCCTTTACAAGCCTTTCTGAGATTTCCCAAGTACGCAGCCTATTAAACGCACTGATTTACCTGCTTCTCTTTTAAACAAAACTTGGCATTTCGCCAAATCCTTCACAGCGAAAGCCTTAATTGCAATTATACTTAGGCCTTCAAATTTTTAACTACGTCAATAAACTCCTATGTTAAAAAAATTATATTTTCTTAACATACAAGAAAGTGTACCCTTTCTTAAAAAATTTGAACAGCATTCTCCACTTTCTACAAACGCGCTTTCATTCCCTTTTTGAATATAACCGCGCTTAAAAATTTTTTTGTAAGATTACTTACCATATTTTTTCTTTTATAGCTGGTAGGAAACTGGACGATGTAAATTGAATTATTTTATAATTCAGATAAACAAAAAACCCATTGAGTTTTCTCAATGAGCTTCTAGTATCTCTTCTTTTACTGCAATATGGACATCAATTTCTCCAATAATGCTCGTCAATGGAACCGTTACGTATGGATAGCTTGAATGAAACTTTGATTCTCCTTCATTAACGATTGGCGGTGTGACATCAATGATGCATGATTCTTTTGATAGCTCTGTAGCAGTGGTGCCAGCTACCCAATTTCCAAATTCTTGAACAGCACTCCACCCTATTTCATCTAGCTGCTGAATCTCCATACCACCCATCATTACACTTACGATCTTTTTGGCTGTCTCACTAGAAAACGTGCATATAATTTGGCCACTTAATTCACCTTTTATACCTAAAATCACTGCAACATCTCTAGAAGGAACATTTCCCTTTCCAGCACTTGCCTTTAAGGGAGTAACCTCTACTCCAAGATGATTTGTTAAAATCCCTTTTGTCGCTCTGCTTATAGCGTTTACATGGTTTACATTCATGATAACATCCTCCATCAGCTAGAATGATTTGTACAATTCGTGCGTAGTCTGATAATAGAAAGATTCCTCGCAAAATTTGATAACTTAACCCTTGGACAACTCTATCTCATCCTTACCTAAAAAAGAAAAGGAGGTGTGCTAATCATGAAGTGAATGAATCGATTGGATGCATCGAACCGTTGAGTAAGGGGCTTTAAAATGAAGCATTATGTTAGTTAGGTATAGGTACTTCTTCTTGACCATTACGAATTTCATACCATTGCTCGCGAGCCATCTCGACAATTTTCGGTTCTGTGTGTCGATTTTTATGTTGAACAACCCTTGAAAAATATTGAATAGCATCCTCTACACGTCCAACTCTACGGCTTAGCTCTCCAAGAAGATAAAGTAATTTCAACTCAGACATGTTCATGTCTTTAAAATCACCAGATCGAAAAGAAGCGTTATACTTTTCCAACGCTCCAGTAAGAAAGCGCTGCTCCTGTTCTTCATCATTCCAAAATCGATACAGCCAAGCGAGCCGTAAACAAAGACCTGCAATGATCACATGCTTTTCTTTTTTTAAGTTCGCTGTGAGTATAGCAAGCTTATACACACGAATGACTTGCTCTACCGTCCGTTCTTGACCAAAATCTTGAAACTTCCAATTTTTCAGTTTTGTTTTGATCGTCTCCATCGTTTCTGGTGGGAATGTTGATGAGAATGCTTCAGTAAACGCAAAGCCACAATTCGGACATACGTCAACCTCATAAAACATTGGGTTTAAAGTCGGATCTTTATATTCTGTACAAAAATCACTTTGAACGTGCTTCGTTCGAATAAAGCGGGAACGTAAGCGCTTGGTATTAAAGGAATTTTGACATAGTAAACACGTTTTTTCTTTATCATACAAAGGCTCGATTACGACACTCATCGTCATCACCCTAGTTATTTTGATTTAGTTTGATTTTAGTATATTGAACTGGATTAGGCTAGTCTTTTTCCGCTTTTTTCGACATTTATGACTTTTTCCCTAAATTCTTTTACACAAAAAAATCAATCTTGATCCAAGAAAAGATTCCGTTTCTATAAAAGTTAATGGAATGGTAAACGTTTTCCTTTGCATAGACATAATTGATTTGTTAACAAGAAAAAAATAAATGATTGAGAAGCTAGAGAGCGAGGCGATTTGTTTGAGAGTAAAAAGAGAATGTGTAGGTATGCTTCTTGCCGGAGGTGAAGGAAAGCGTCTTGGTCAATTAACAAAAAAACTAGCAAAGCCTGCGATCCATTTTGGCGGGAAATATCGTATTATCGACTTTCCATTGAGCAATTGTACAAACTCAGGAATCGACACGGTTGGCGTGCTAACCCAGTATGAGCCACTTGCTTTAAATGGTCATATTGGTATTGGAAGTCCCTGGGATTTAGATCGAAACCACGGAGGCGTCTCGGTTCTTCCTCCTTTTATCGAAAAAAGTGGTGGATCTTGGTACCAAGGAACTGCAGATGCGATATTCCAAAACATTTGTTTTATTGAACAATATGACCCAGACTACATCCTCATCTTATCAGGTGATCATATTTATAAAATGAATTACGCAACCATGCTTGCTTTTCATAAAAGACATCAAGCAGATGCAACCATCTCGGTTATCGAGGTTCCTCTCGATGAAGCAAGTCGATTTGGCATTATGAATACGGATGACCAGTCACAAATTACCGACTTTACTGAAAAACCAGCTAAACCGAAAAGCAACTTAGCATCGATGGGTGTTTATATATTTAATTGGCCTTTACTAAAAGCTTATTTATTAAATGATGCTGAGAACGAACATTCCACTCACGATTTTGGAAAAGATATAATTCCTAAAATGCTGCAGGAGCAAAAAAAGCTTGTTGCTTTCTCCTACCACGGTTACTGGAAAGATGTAGGAACAGTAAAAAGCTTTTGGGAAGCAAATATGGATCTTCTGAAAGAGAAACCATCCTTGAAATTAAACGACCCAAACTGGCGGATCTATTCTGTTAATCGAAATCATCCTCCTCAATACTTATCTCCTACAGCAGCGGTATCATGCTCTCTCGTCAATGAAGGTAGTATGATTCACGGTCACATTCATCACTCCATCCTCTTTGATGCCGTACATGTTGGCGAAAATTCGACGGTGACAGATTCTGTCATTTTTCCAAATGTTCATATCGGGAAAAATGTCAACATTAACCGAACGATCATTAATGAAGGAGTCATCATTCCTTCAGGTACAACCCTAGCACCAAGCCATCCCGACGATATTCTTGTCGTTGATCATGAGACTCAGCTACAGCACTCATTTGCAGTAAATGGATAGAGCCTTTCAAAAAATATAGGAATTGTTTGAAATGAGGGAAGAAAAAATGGAAAAAATGATGGGAGTCATCAATTTAGATAATGAGCAAGACCTGCTCCAAGAATTAACTTATTTTCGCTGTGCCGCTGCAGTTCCATTTGCTGGACGTTATCGACTTATCGATTTTGTGCTCTCCAATATGGTGAATGCAGGAATCAGTGAAATCGCCGTTTTTGCCAGAAAAAAATACCGTTCATTGATGGATCACCTTGGGACAGGGGCACAGTGGAACTTAAATCGTAAGCGAGGGGGATTGTTCATTTTGCCCCCTGATTGGAATGATCCCACTGATATCTCGAAAGGCGATCTCCAGCATTTTCACAATAACCGAGATTATTTCAAGCGAGGCTCAGCCGAGTATGTATTAATAAGCGGCAGCCAGCATGTATGCAACATTGATTACAATGAACTCTTTTTACAGCATCTTGAGACCCGTGCCGATGTAACCGTAGTCTATCAAACCGTTCCTTTATTAGAGGAAAGCAGTCATTATGCCACGAAACTAGAATTCACTCAAAATGGAAGGCTTTCAAGTTTAACAAATGATTTGAACAATCCTCATCTTTATATGAAAATGTACCTTATCCGAAAAGAGCTTTTATTAGAGATCGTTAATCATTGCATCGGCCGACAAAAACAAAACATTTTCTACGATGGCATTGGTGAAAACCTGTCCCAGCTCAATGTTCACACGTATCAATACAAAGGATATTTGTCGGTCATCTCTTCTGTTGAGAGCTACTATAAACATAGCATGGCATTACTAAAATCAGAGGGATACAAACAATTATTTGTCAACCGTCCCCCAGTCTACACGAAGGTAAAAGATGAACCCCCGGCAAAATATTTAAAGAGTTCAAAGGTATTCAACTCACTCATCGCGAATGGTTGTGTGATTGAAGGGCATGTAGAAAATTCGATTCTTTTCCGAGGAGTCTATGTAGAAAAAGGGGCTTCGATCAACAATTCCATCATCATGCAACGGTGTGAAATTCAAGCAGGTACGACACTCGACCATACCATTCTTGATAAAGACATTTACATCTCTCCAAATCGCACATTTGCTGGAGCACCGGAGCAGCCCTTCGTCATTGCGAAGCGAAAAGCGATGTAACTTTCGTATTACTTTATTTTATAAAGGAGCTGGACTTGTTGAATGTATTGTTTGTCGCATCTGAATGCACGCCTTTTTTTAAAACGGGTGGGCTAGCCGATGTGGTTGGTTCCCTACCGAAAGCTCTAAAAAAAGAAGGGGTATATGCTTCCGTTATTCTTCCTAAATACAAGCAGTTACCAGAGACATGGCAGCAACAGCTTGTTCAAAAAGCTATCTTTACAGTTCCTGTAAAATGGAGAAACCAATATTGTGGCCTTGAACAACTTGTCCATGAAGGTATTACCTATTATTTTATTGATAATCAATTTTATTTTTATCGTGAAACATTATATGGACAGTTTGATGATGCTGAACGATTCACTTTTTTTACCCATGCTGTACTAGCTGCACTTCCACAACTAGATAGGTACCCAGACCTTGTCCATTGCCATGACTGGCAAACTGGACTCATTCCAGCCTATATGAAAACAGGCCATGTGCAAAATCCGCTTCCTGCCATTTTTACGATTCACAATCTGCGCTATCAAGGTAGCTTCCCGCCTTCTATCTTTGAAGAATTGCTTCATTTTAACCGAGAGCATTTTGCAGGACTTGAAATGAATGGGGCGATTAACCTTTTAAAAGGTGCCCTTGTCCATGCAGATTGGGTTACAACCGTGAGTCCTACCTATGCGAACGAAATCCAAACAAAAATTGGTGGTGAAGGTCTCCATCACGTTTTGGCAATGAAGCGTGACAGCTTATCAGGGATCTTAAATGGCATTGATGAAGACGATTTTAATCCAGAAACTGATCCAA
Source organism: Halalkalibacterium ligniniphilum (assembly GCF_000334155.1). Taxonomy (GTDB): domain Bacteria; phylum Bacillota; class Bacilli; order Bacillales; family Bacillaceae_D; genus Halalkalibacterium; species Halalkalibacterium ligniniphilum. The sequence continues at coordinate 25,254 of NZ_ANNK01000127.1, forward strand.
ACCTTACGAAAAATTACAAACAGCATCCAAAGAAAAAAAGAGAAAACAAACAGCTCCTTCAAAAAAAGTTTGGGTTACCTCCTTCAAAAAAAATACCACTCATTGCGATTGTGTCTCGTCTTGCGGAAGAAAAAGGATTAGCTTTAATAGCGAGTGTCCTCCATGAATGGATGACCAATTCTTCCTTTCAGCTCATTGTGCTCGGTACAGGAGAGCCTCACTTCGAACGCACGTTAAGTGAGGCAGCACAAACGTACCCTGAACAGATCGGAGTAAAGTTCACATTTAATGAAGGGTTGGCTCGCCAGGTCTATGCTGCAGCTGATTTTTTGCTTATGCCTTCTCAATTTGAACCGTGTGGACTAAGTCAACTCATCGCCATCAAATATGAGACGGTTCCAATCGTCAGGGAAACAGGTGGCTTAGCGGATACCATCCAATCATTCAATGAACATACAGAAGAAGGTAATGGATTTAGCTTCAAGAATTACAACGCAGATGACATGCTCTATACGATTCGCCGGGCCCTCTCTTTTTACAAAGATGAAAAAGCATGGTCACAGCTTCTTAGAAACATCTATCGTACAAAAGTTGGCTGGAATATTTCAGCAAAGCAATATAAAAAGCTGTATCAACAGCTTGTCTCAAAGGGAGAGTTCATGCAATGACAATGGATAAAGCCACCTTCACACGTAAATTTTGCGATCGGCTATTGTTAGTATTTGGAAAAAAGGTTGATAACGCAACACCGCTTGAAGTATTTCAAACCGTTGGGCTTTTAATTCGAGACATCCTCAAACATAAATGGAAAAAAACTGAGGACATGTATCAACAGAGCAAGGAAAGGCAAGTATACTATTTCTCAATGGAGTTCCTGTTAGGGCGCTTGCTTTATTCAAATTTACTTAACACTGAAATGTATGACGTTTGTAAAGAAAGCATTGCAGAAATGGGGTTTAACTTTGAGGAAATTCTTTCTCAAGAACATGACCCGGGCCTTGGCAATGGTGGCCTTGGCCGACTAGCAGCATGCTTCCTCGATTCTCTTGCATCACTAGAATTACCTGGGCATGGCTGTGGAATCCGCTATAAATACGGTCTCTTTCAACAAAAAATGGTGGACGGCTATCAAGTCGAACTCCCTGATTATTGGTTAGAGGAAGGCTATGTGTGGGAAACAAAGCGTCTAGATAAGACGGTAGAAGTTCGTTTTGGTGGTGAAGTCAAAACAAGTGTAGAAAATGGGCGCCTCTCATTTCATCATCACAATTATGAACGGGTACTTGCCATTCCATATGATATTCCAATCGCTGGATATCAAAATAATACCGTCAATACACTCAGGCTTTGGAGTGCCGAGTCTACCTCAAACGACTTTCATTTTCATTCATCTGATCGAAATGACTACTACCATTACTTAGACTACAAGCAATCGGTTGAACAAATCTCAGAGTTTCTTTATCCCGATGATTCCTACTTTGAAGGAAAGCTTTTAAGACTTAAGCAACAATACTTTCTCGTCTCAGCAGGCTTACAAAGCATTTTGCGTCACTTCAAAGAGCGCAATCAACAACTATCTCTCATCCCTGACAGAATTTGTATTCAAATCAATGATACTCATCCAAGCCTTGTCGTTCCTGAGCTAATGAGACTGCTTTTAGATGAAGAAAACCTTAGTTGGGAGGAAGCATGGACGATTACAACGAAATCGGTGGCCTACACAAATCATACGACAATGAGTGAAGCGCTTGAAAAATGGCCTGTCCATATGATGAAATCACTCCTTCCACGTATTTACATGATTATTGAAGAAATTAATGAGCGTTTTTGCCAGCAGCTTTGGCATGACTTCCCCCAACTTCGTGATCAAATTTCAGACATGGCGATCATTTCCTTTGAACAGGTTCATATGGCCCACCTTGCGATTGTCGGCAGCTCAAGTGTGAATGGGGTTGCAAAGCTTCATACTGAGATTTTAAAGAAAAGTGTAATGAAACCTTTCTATACGGCCTTTCCAAAAAGATTCACAAACAAAACAAATGGTATTTCCCATCGCCGCTGGCTTTTAAGTGCCAATCCTAACCTAGCTGATCTCATTTCAAATATCATTGGAAAAGGCTGGATAAAGGAACCAAAAGAATTAATTGGTTTGCTAAAATACGCAAATGATGCTTCTGTACAAGAGCAAATCGCAAAGGTAAAGCAAGAAAATAAAACAAAGCTGGCGAATTTTATTCAAGAGCACTACCATTTGACCATTGACGCTCATTCCATGTTTGACGTCCATATTAAACGTCTTCATGGGTATAAACGGCAATTGTTAAATACGTTTCACATCCTTCACCTCTATCAGGTGATTCGGGCTCATCCTCATGTAGACATGGCTCCAAGAACGTTTATTTTTGCGGCCAAAGCTGCTCCAAGCTATCATTTTGCGAAAAAAGTCATAAAGCTTATAAATGCAACAGCCAATAAAATCAATCAAGATCCGATCGCCCGTGACAAACTAAAAGTGATTTTTCTAGAAAATTACAATGTGTCGCTGGCTGAAAAAATTATTCCAGCAGCTGATGTTAGCGAGCAAATCTCTACAGCCAGCAAAGAGGCTTCAGGAACTGGAAATATGAAGCTTATGATGAATGGTGCACTTACGCTTGGAACGTTAGATGGTGCGAATGTTGAAATAAAAGAAATGGTCGGCCCAGATAATATATTTACATTTGGCTTAACGGCTGACGAGGTGCTTGCTTTTCAAGAAAGGGGAGCGTATCGTTCCCGTGATATTTATAATGGTGATCAACGCATTCGCACATTGCTAGACCAGCTTGTTCATCCATTTCTTACAAATGATGATGTGGAGTTTAAGGATATTTATTACAACCTCCTCTATAATAATGACGAGTATTTTGTGTTAAAGGACTTTGATTCTTATTTGGAGGCACATGAGCTTGTCGAGCAAGCCTATCGCAACAACCAAGACTGGTTAAAAAAGAGCATCACCAATATTGCCCACTCTGGTAAATTTTCCAGTGATCGAACGATTTCAGATTACGCAAGTGAAATTTGGAACATACATCCGATTTCTATTCAGGAGTAGATTTTTAAAAGTGGTGACAAGCGCTGGAAAGGCTAACAATGAAAGCGGTCTTGAGCCACTGGTCCCTGGGTTAGGTTTTAAAATGGTCCTTTCTCAACGCATAAAAAAGGATGCTCTCAACCGAGAACATCCTTTTTTAGCTTCTGTTATTGTGTAGACCTTGAATTTCGTCACGAAGCATTAAAGCCTTATGAGGGTAGTCGGTAAAAATTCCAGAAACCCCCCATGTGAATAAACGGCGCAATGCTGACTCCTGATTCACCGTATAGGGACGTAAATGAATTCCTTCATTTTGTAAGATTTGTACCTCTTCTTTCAGCACTGAACGATAATTCACATGATAACCCGTCGTACCGATTGCTTTAAGGTAAGGCTTGGGATTGAATAGAGCTGCCATGACGATGATCCCTGTTTTTATCATTGGCTTTGCTTCAAGAAGCATTTTGACAAGCACATGATCAAAGGAGGATACAATGACTCTCTCGTTCATTTTGTAGCGTTCAAGTAGAAAAAGAAGCTTTTCAAGCAAAATCGTTCGGTCTTCCGCGACACCTTTTAACTCAATATTTAGTCGTAAATCATGCCCTTGAGCCCATTGAAAAACCTCTTCCAATGTAGGAATCGACTCACGCTTGAATTTTCGATGGAACCATCGTCCAGTACTTAATTTTTTAAGCTCGATCACGGTTTTATTGCGAACAAGACCATTTCCATCTGTCGTGCGCCCAAGTGTTAAATCATGAATAATGACAGGAACATGATCTTTACTTAGCTGCACATCAAATTCAATTCCATCAACCCCTAATGATTCTGCTGCTTTAAAAGCAACCATTGTATTTTCAGGATAATCACTCGACACACCTCGATGAGCAATGATCTGCGTCCAATTTTTCTCCATTTGGCTCTGCTCCTTTTCTTACTCTACATACTATTTATGCAAATACATAACTGTCTTGTCTTAGTACGCCCATTATTCTTTAATTTACGAAATCGTATGAGAAGAAAACAAGAACATTATCATCCCTTAAAGCACTGATCTTTACGACAAAAGTATGGACAAATAAAGCCATTTGTTAGTCTGAATCTTTCTCCATCCATTTTAACAGTTTTAATTCCATATAAAGATTTACCTTCTCTTTCATATCTTTGAGCTGCAGCCCTGTTAGCTCGATCATTCGTCTGACTCGGTAATTCAATGTATTAGGATGGACATGTAAAATAGACGCTGCTTCGTTCATGCGGCAATCCACATCCAATAATGTCTCAAGTGTTTTGGTTAATTCTGTTTGCTGCTTTTTGTCATATTGAACAAGAGTTTTCAATGTCTCACTTTGAAACCACATGTAAGTATCTTTGGGTAGGCTTAAAAAGAGACGATAAAATCCGAGTTCATCAAAAAAGCGTTTACCTCGTAACTCTTGATCAAATACCTTTTTTAATTGGACAACCTCTTTTGCCTCCTGTTTGCTCTTTGCCAAATGTTCGAGTGTATCGCACACTCGACCAATGCCCCAATAAACAGTTGATTGTGGCTCTTGCTCCTGCCATGATTTTTCCCAATTCACTCCAAATTCCTCTAGCTCATTTTCCATGAAAGCAGCATTTGTATGTGTGGAGACGAAAACAATCCAGCTGTCTTCAATGAACGCTGCAAAGGAGACATGAAGCTTTGATTTAACGCGTTCTGTAATAAAAGTCAACACCTGATCCTTTTCCTGCGAGATGGTCGTCGAACATTCAAAATGAATGACCGCTCCTTTCGTTGGGATCGGCACCTGTAATGTACGAAGAACCTCCTGTGCTGCATGATTAGATATGGAACCACGAAACAACTTTGTCCAAACAGACTCCTGCTTTTTTCGACGCTGATGACGATTTTCCTGTTCTTTTAAGATCATCTGTTTAATAACCTCGACAACCTTTTTAAGGTAATCCAGTTCTTTGTTCCCTAATGGCTGCACAAGCTCAAGTGCCCATATGTACCCGAGCACATAGCGCTCATTTCGAATCGCCACAGCGATCCGCTCTCCAAGCCCCACCTCTAATATACCTGGAATACGCAACGGCTCATCAGATTGATTGAGCTGCTGCAGCGTTCCATTTTGCCATAGCCTTTGAATGACTTCATCTGGCACTTGTCGATTCATAATTGTGCTAATTCGAGCCTGGTCTGTTTCTCGTTTATGCTTACTATATGCAAGCAAACGATGCTTACGGTCTTCTAATGTTATGGCACATTCAAGTGTCTGACTTAATACATCAATTGCCTCTTGCAAGCTTTCAAATGATTCTTTCTCTTTCATTTTACTTATCCCTTCAGCAAGCGTTACTTTTATTTTAACGAACTATTGTCTTTATAACTAGCAATCATTTTAACTGGCATCCTAAATAACCTGTTAGAGAAGCTTACATTAATAGTCAATAACAAAAACGAGTTGGGCGCCTCAACCATTGTGAGCGTCCAACTCGTTTTTCATTGAAAGAATTTTTCTTTGCTACGTTGCAACTCAGTTTCTTTACATGGAAACGATAAAGCTTCCTTTCTCTTCCTCTCCCCAATAAAAGCGGAACTCATCGTTTGATTGGATCGCCCCAACACCTTCAGGGGTGCCAGTATAAATAATGTCACCAGTCCCTAATCCAAACGCCTCAGAAATTTGCTCGATGATTTGCTGGAAATTAAACATCATGTCTTGAATGTTTCCTTGCTGTACTATGTCACCATTTTTGGTTAAAGAAAAATTAGTGTTGCGACATGCTTCGATTCCTGGAAAAGCCCAAAAATCAGTGACAATCGCTGAAGATTTAAAACCCTTTGCTCTTAGCCAAGGATGTCCCTGTTTTTTAAGTTCGCTTTGTTCGTCTCGAAGGGTGAAGTCGATGCCTAAAGCCATTTTATCGATTACATCTTCCACATGATCACCTTGCTTCACATCTTTTGAAACATGGAGCACAATTTCTAATTCATGATGAATTTCCCCTCGGTTACTTGGAAACAGAACGGTTTGTCCTTTTGCAACCGTCAATGCACGAGTCGGTTTTGAAAAGAGTATTGGCTTTTCAGGAATCGCATTCCCAAGCTCGACTGCATGTTTGGCATAATTCCGGCCAATACAATAAATATTTTTGATTTCATTCATTGTAATCCACCTTTCTATTTTATTAACGCAGCTGCTTTAAACGTTCGATAATGGCTTCACTCACTTCTTCAGTTGATGAACTCCCACCAATATCTGGGGTTTTAATTCCTGCCTCGGTAACATCCTCTACAATGTCAAGGAGCTTTGCAGCTAACTCCTTCTCTCCGAAATGGTCGAGCATCATTTTCCCCGTCCAAATCTGACCAATTGGATTGGCAATGCCTTTACCGACAATATCTGGGGCTGAACCATGGACTGGTTCAAACATCGATGGATACGTCCCGTCCACATTTAAATTCGCAGCTGGTGCAATGCCAATACTGCCCATGACTGCTGCACTTACATCCGTTAAAATATCACCAAACAGGTTGCTTGCCACAATCACATCAAATTCTGACGGTTTTGAAACAAGATACGCTGTTAAAGCATCGATATGTATAGATTGCGTTTTCACTTGTGGATGATGATCAGCTACTTCCTGAAATACCTCATCCCAAAATGGCATGGAAAAAACAATCCCATTTGACTTTGTCGCACTTGTCACATGGTTGTTCCTCGTTTTTGCTAGTTCAAACGCATACGCCATTGCACGCTTTGTCGCTTTTTTTGTAAAGACCGCATTTTGAACAACGATTTCATCATCTCCTTGATGAATCCGTCCCCCAACCTCGCTATATTCACCCTCGCTATTTTCCCGTACGACAATTAAATCAAAGCCATTTGCTCGTGTAATTGTCGGTTCAATACCACGAATTTGCTTTGCATGGCGGACATTTAAGGCTTGTTGAAAGCCTCGACGAATCTTTATGAGTAACCCCCATAATGACACATGATCTGGGACAAGCTGAGGATTCCCAACCGCCCCTAAAAAAACGGCATCGCTTTGCTGAAGCCGCTCAAGGCCATCTTCTGGCATCATCGAGCCATGCTCCAAATAATATTCACAGCTCCACGGGTATTCCGTTTTTTTAAATTGAATTCCACCGTGAAGCTCCGCCACCATATCCAACACGTTCAAAGCATGGGGCATAATCTCTTTTCCTACACCATCTCCAGGAATGACAGAAAGCTCAATTGTTTTCATTTTCTCTCCCCTTTCGCTCTTCTCCTTTTCATCATAGCGAATTCTGATCATACTTGAAAGCGTTAACCAGACAAACTTCTTATCTTTTATGAAAAAAAAGAGGCTGGACATTGATGAGACATCCGACCGTCATGATCGTTGCTGCATAGCATTCGCTTCGGAAATATACTTCGCTAAGGCTGTGCATTGTTTGCTTTTTCAATCATACACGTTCGTTATGTCCCAGCCTCCTTTTCTACAATCCAGCAGAACGCTGGAGACGCTTTGCAATTTCAAGAAAGTCCTCTTCAGAAATACCTGGCGCAAACTCCTCTGGAAGCTCTTGAAGATTTGGGATCGGGCCCCCTTCAGGCGTTCCAGGTACGACTTCCAAGAGGCCCCCTTCCGTTGGATGCTCTCCTTTCCAAATTTGCGTAATTTTCTTATAATCAGTGTCGCTCCAGGTATATAGTTTGCGATGAAGCCCTTGTTCTTCAAACTTTCGGGCTGCGTCAAATTTTCGGTTGCTCAAATCAGGAATCGGGAGCATCTTGGTCATATCGACACCTGTAGCGATCTCCAGTGCTTTAGCATAGGCGATAATATGGACCCCGCCACGAACGAGTAAGTAACCAATCATTTCTCTTGCGACTGGGTGATTGGTCATTTCATATACACGCATTTTATGCGTTCTTGCCCCCACTTCTAAGAAAAAATTGTGCAGCAAATCAAAGATTAAATTTCCACTGCTAACAACATAATCACCACGCCACGATGCCCCCATGGAATCCATAGGATACGCCGTTTGTGCCGTTGCGATAAAATGATACGTATTTCGCTTATCCTTTGCATCCTGCATTGGAGAAATATCGGGATCTCCAGGGAAGGTTGTCCCTTCGATCATCAAATTAATCGTATTGGAAACGAGTTCAACATGACCGAACTCCTCTGCCGTTATGCTCGCAACTAGCTCATAAAACGGTCGTAATTTCTTTTTGTTCCGAAAATTAAACGATTGATACATGTAGTTATTTAAGGTAGACATCTCTCCAAATCGGCCGCCAAGCAATTCTTGAACGGCAGCTGCTGCATTGGCATCAGGATGATCAGGCTTCGGCAAATCAATGATCAGCTTATCAATTCTTTTGAACACATGAACCCCTCCAATACGTAATCGTCTTCTTTACGTCATATGAAAGGGAATGTTTGTCTTATTCCTTCTCGAACAAGTGAAGCTGCCGAATTCTTTCCATCGCTTCGCGAAGAATCTTTTCATTGCTCAGTAAACCAATTCGCACAAAGCCTTCTCCCCACTCACCAAAGCCATTACCTGGGGCAACAACTACCCTTGCTTCTTCTAATAAGAAATTTGCAAATTCCTCTGAACGGTAGCCATCAGGGACAGGAAACCAAGCAAAAAAGGAGCCTGCCGGGGCTTTCACATTCCAGCCAATATCAGTTGCTGCTTTTACGAGCACGTTACGGCGTGATTCATAGGTAGCAACTAACGCTTCCACCGATTTTTGTTCACTTAACAAAGCATGGGCAGCTGCCTCCTGAATGCCACCAAAAAGACTGCAATAATAGTGATCCTGAATTAACTCAAGGGCTTTAATCACGCTTGGATTTCCAACTGCAAACCCGACTCTCCATCCAGCCATGTTATAGGTTTTTGACAAGGTCATCATTTCCACGCCTACCTCTTTAGCACCTGGAATCTGCAAAAAGCTAAGCGGCTTTTTTCCTTCATAGCCTATTGCAGCATAAGCAAAGTCGTGAATGATGCAAACATCGTAATCCTTCCCTAGTGCAATCGCTTCTTCAAACAATTCAGGGGTTGCCGTGGCGCCTGTAGGGTTGTTCGGATAATTTAAAAACATTAGCTTCGCTTTTTCTAACACAGATTGGGGAATTTCTTTGAAATTTGGCAAAAATTCATTTTCAGCTCGCAATGGCATCGTCTCCATTCTCCCCCCTGCAAGGGCAATGCCGGACCAGTAATCAGGATACCCAGGGTCAGGAACAAGCGCAATATCCCCTTCATTTAAAAAACATTGACTGATTTCAACAAGCCCTGTTTTCGTCCCACCTAAGACAGCGACCTCAGTTGTAGGGTCAATTTTCACTCCATACTCTCTGAAGTAATAGCTTGCAATCGCTTCCTTTAAAAATGGATACCCATCAAAGGGTGCATACTTATGATAGAGAGGATTCCCCGACGTTTGTCTTAGCTTCTCGACAATATGCCCAGGGGTTGGCTGATCTGGATTACCTTGACCAAGGTTGATCACATCATCATGCTCTTGCATAACTTCTCCTACCTTTTTTACAAGCTTTGCAAAAAACTGATTTGGCAACCGCTGAAGGGCTGCTGACGGCTTAAAGGTTTTCATCTTGATCACTCCATATACTATTGATCCTGCTATTACCTTTTAACTCTAATCCTTTGGTTCCCAGCTTTAAAACTGAATGGATATAAAATGATGCATGCAAAATAAAAAAACCCTTTTCTTCTGAAAAGAGCGATTTCTACTTACGGAATCTCTTATTCGTTCAGAATCGAGAGGGTAGGGCCATGCCATTGAAGTCTATGGCTCTGCACCCTTAGCCTTTTAGGAAAAAATTTAATATTCTGCATAGTTTGCTTAAATTTTATGGAGATCATCAGCGTTTGTCAATCTTCATTTTCTCTTCTCATTCTTCAAACTGTCATGGAATCAAGGAGCTGCTTCATATTCTTGTAGAAGAGAAGGAGGCCATGCTCATGAAAGAAATTCAAGAACGAGTCATGATGGCAATAGAACGTCTATGGGAAGAGGAAGTTTTCTTTTTACAAACGCTCGGTCGTTTTCCTAGTACACTTGGAAATGAAGGTGCCATTCAAGCTTATGTGGCAGACTACTTTTCGAACGTTTTAAAATTAGAAGTTGATAAGTTTGTCCCAGAGCCGAAGACACTAAGCGAACATCCTGCCTATGTCCCTGTGGAATGGAGCTATACAGGTCGACCTGTCGTAGTCGGCACAGCACGGACAAAAGGAAAATCTGTCGGAAAGAGCTTAATCCTCCAAAGCCATGTGGACGTTGTCAGCCCAGAGCCGATGCAAGAGTGGGATTATCATCCGTGGAAAGCGACAATTGTCGGTGATCGCATGTATGGCAGGGGCATCCAAGATATGAAAGCGGGAATGGCAGCGATGATTTTTGCCTATCGCGGGATTCAAGAAGCGGGCATTCGTCTAGGCGCTGACGTCATCTTTCAGTCTGTCATTGAAGAGGAATGCACAGGAAACGGCGCCCTTGCTGCCCTTGAGAGAGGGCATATTGCAGACGGCGCTCTTATTCCTGAGCCTTTTGGCTTAAAGGCTGTTACTGCTCAAGTAGGGGTGATTTGGTTGAGGATAAAGGTAAAAGGTATAGGCGCCCATACTGAGCGAGCGGATCAAGCGGTGAATCCAATTGAAAAAGCGTATGTGCTACTTAAAGCTCTCGAGCAATATGAGAAACATATCAATCAACAGCCAAAGCACCCAGCCTTTGTCCATCATCCCCACCCTCTCAACGTTAACATCGGAACACTTCACAGTGGTGACTGGCCATCAAGCGTACCTTCAGAGTGTACCCTAGAAGTTCGGATCGGTTTTTATCCACAAATCGATCCAGCAAAGATTCAGAAAGAGGTCAAAGCGTGGATCATGGAAGCCTGTTATCAAGATGAATGGCTTTCCCATACAAAACCAGAGCTTGCCTTCTTTGGCTTTAAGGCAAAGGGTGCTGAAATAAACAAAGACGAACCTTTGCTTCAAACCCTCGCCAAGGTGCATGAACACGTTCATGGGACAAAATTGAATACGACTTCGATTACGGCTAAAACCGACATTCGCACCTTTTTATTGGAATATGGCATACCTGCCACATGCTATGGTCCTGTCGGTGAAGGGATGCATGGCACGAATGAATGGGTCGATCTCAAAAGTGTAAAAGATGTCACCAAAACCTACGCTGCTTTCATACTCGAATGGTGTGGCGTACGTTCCTAATGGAGGCGTTCGATTTTTGAACAAAAGTCCTATTGAGCCTCATTCGATTTGGCTTAATAGGACTCCTTTCTTTATTTTCTTAGTCTAAATGAATCCCTTGCTTCTTGATAAAGCCTTTCAAATGAGGGCGTTTCGGTGTTGAAAAATGTTTCGCCACTAATTCAGACCAGCTGTCGGAGCGCTTACCATTGGTACGTTCCATGTAATAACGTCTCGTTTCTTCATCATACTGATCTAGAAGCTGTTCTAGCTTGTCTTTTTCATAGCGATCATGATGAACTACTGCTTGTCTTGGTAGCCTTGGCTTTTGCTGAGGACTTTGCGCCGGATACCCAACACACAGACCCATGATCGGGATCACATACTTTGGTAATTCAAGTAATGCTGCCACCTCTTCAGGATTGTTTCGAATCCCACCGATCATCACGCCACCTAGCCCGTAGGAGCGAGCTGCTAGGAACATGTTTTGTGCCACAAGGGCTGCATCAACAGCTCCAACCATTACGTTTTCTACTTCATTGATTTCAAAAGTAGATTGATGTTTTTTTGTCGCTGTATGTAGCCGATGAAAATCAGCGCAAATGATAAAAAACACAGGACATTCTTCCACATATACTTGATTGCCTGTTAGTTCAGCAAGCTTTTGCTTTTTACTTTGATCTTGAATGACCAAAATGCTATAGGCCTGAATGTGGTTGGAAGATGGAGCCCATTGCCCTGATAATGTAATGTCTTCAATGATCTCGTTTGCCACCTCTTCATTGGTGAATTTTCGGATTGAACGGTGACTTTGAATCAACTCTGTTATTTTATTTCCCATTGATTTGTGTAGCCTCCTCATGTAATTTCTTATATTTAGTTGGCACTCTGCTTGCAAAAACAGGAACTAGCTCACGCATTTCTTGCACTTTTCCTACATCGATGGTAGCAGTTATCGTCTCTTCTTGATCTTGACTTCCTTTCGCTTCAACATCTCCCCATGGGTTAATGACGAAAGAACGGCCGGCGAATTCTACATTGTCATATGTCCCAACACGGTTCGAGGATACAACATAGCATTGATTTTCAATCGCCCGAGCTTGTTGAAGAATTTGCCAATGAGATGCTCTGGCCTCGGGCCATTCGGCAACGACAAACAACACGTTTGCCCCCGCTAAAGCAAGACCACGGATTAGCTCTGGAAAGCGCAGATCATAGCATATGACGAGCCCCATTTTATACCCATCAAGCTCAAATACCTCTGCATGCTTTTCTCCAGCCTCTAAGTAGCGTGGTTCATCGAGCATCGGAACAAGGTGAATTTTGTCATAATGATAAACCAATTCTCCGCTTCGATTAAAAACAAACGCACGGTTAAAAATTTTATTCTTCACTTTTGTGGCATAGGAGCCTGCCACAAGATTGACACGATGTTGTTTGGCCAAGCCTTGGAGAAATCGTTCTGTTTCACGGCGGTCATCCTCAGCTAATTCCTGCAATTCTTTTAATGTGTACGCCGTTGTCCACATTTCAGGAAGAACAAGAATGTCAGGTTTTTCCGCCTCCATCGTTTCCTCAACCCACTTTTGGACTTTTCTCTCATTTGCTCTAGGATTTCCTGCAATAACATCCATTTGATAAATGGCTATCTTCATCGATTCACCTACTTTCTTCCTCTATTGTAACGAAAAACCCTGTATAACGAAAAGGAAGGTTCATAAATTATTTCGTTAATCCTAGCGATAAAATGAGAAAATCCCCCTTCAGACTAAATGGCTAAAGGAGGATCTCGACTCAAAATTAAAGACTTTTTTTTGCTGCTCGCTTTTGATAAATTTTATACCCAATAAAAATGATGAGAAGCACGAGAAGAACGATGACGATGGGCTCAAGATATCTTGCCACAACATGTCCCGCTTCTTCCCAGTTTGGACCAAGCAAATATCCAACATAGATGTATAGGGACGTAATTGGTAGCATCGCTAAAAACGTATAGATGGAAAATTTGTATACATTCATTTTCGCAATTCCACACGGTATTGAAATGGCCGTTCGCACAACAGGCATAAACCTTGCAAAAAAGGCAACCCCCGCCCCATACTTTTCAAAAAATCGATCGGCCGCATCTAACTCCTTTTCACGAACTAGAAAATATTTTCCATACTTATTCGCAAGAGGACGACCTCCATATCTACCAAGCGCATAAAGGGTTAGTGGTCCAGTTACCCCACCAATCGTTCCCGCAAGAATCGCTAAATATAAATTCATATCCCCTTGATAAACCCAATACCCAACAAGTGGTAGGACAAGCTCTGCTGGAATAAACTCAAAGGTTAAAGCCAAGGTGATGCCAAAATACGATAGAGATTTAAATGCATAAATCATCTCTAAGATAAACGTTTCAATCAAAGCAATTCCTCTTTTCCTACAAACTTATTTCATTTCGAGCGTTTACCATTGTCTAGTATAGCATTTAAGCACTCATAAATTACACCTCAGTTTTTACTAGCTTGCGAACACTTTTCGTAGAATCAAATGATTCCTGCATGTTAAAAAGGAGACATCCTCTATCAAACGAAGACTTGTACCATATTTATTTCATCCTTCACTATTTTAGAAGGAGAAAAGCAATCCTTCAAAAGTTAGGTTTTTCGCTTCTTGTAAAAATAAGACATTCCCACTACAATAAATGTGGTTCAAATTTGGAAAAGGAGCGCAATGATGACACAAAAACCTGTACCTACGCTTGATTCAAACCGCATCGAAGCTTTGGACATGATGCGTGGGCTTGCCCTATTTGGTATTTTGCTTGTGAACAGCATGCATTTCCAGTATGGATTGTTTCCAGAAAATACGAATGATTATCCGCTCGGTTCATTGGATTATGCCACGGAAGTCTTCATAAAAATTTTTGGTCAAGCAAGCTTTTATACACTTTTCTCCTTTTTATTTGGATACGGAATGGCTTTGTTGAAGGAGAGCCTCGAACAACGAGAACTCGATTTCAGCAAACTTTATTGGCGCCGAATGTTCATCCTGCTTGGGGTTGGCTTCTTGCACGGCACTTATATATGGGATGGAGATATTCTTTTTATGTATGCCATTGGCGGCTTCTTCCTCTTCTTTTTCTTAAAGCTTAAAGAAAAGGGACTGCTCGTATGGGCACTGATTTTGCTCGGCTTAATGGCTGTTAGTTCTGCATCCCCCGTTTCTCCTGAGGAAGAAGCCTTGCTCAATGAGCCTTTTGTTCAGTATTCAGAGCAAGAAAATGAAGTACTGCGCAATGGAAGCTATGCAGATGTTGTCCAATTCCGTGTTGAAGCAGATCCAACCGGTATGGGAATTATCGGTGATGTCCTTATCTTTATTACAAACATCATCTCAGTTATGGGGATGTTCTTACTCGGTGCCTATGTCGCAAGAAAGAAATGGCTTGTACAAATTAAAGAACACAAAAAACTCATCAAACAAGTTTGGTGGATGACCTTGCTTGTCGGTTTTCCGTTAAAAGCGGCTTACTTTCTTAATCCATCCTATCAGTTAGAGATGATTCAAATCTTAATTGGTGGTCCACTTGTTGCGATGTTTTATGCTTCAAGCATCGCACTTCTTTCAAAGACTGAAAGAGGACATCGTTTATTAAAACCGCTTGCTTATACTGGAAGGATGTCGTTAACAAATTACCTCATGCAATCGATTGTGTTTACAACGCTCTTCTATGGATATGGGATTGGATTATTTGGAGAGCTTGGCTTATTTCTTGGAGCCCTTCTCGTGGTTGCCTTTTATGCGCTTTTGTTGGTTGCTAGTCGTATTTGGTTAAAGAATTTCTACATGGGACCGTTTGAATGGTTTTGGCGTGCAGGCACCTATTGGACGATCCCAGCCTTTCGCCGCCATTTAAAGTAAATGGAACATTAATAATGGTAGAACCCATTTGAGGCGTTTCACCAACATGGTGAACGCCCATTTTTTATAAAATATCTCCGTGTGAGGCTGAAGCAATTCTTTCACCCTTTACAAATCATTATTCCTTTTCCCTCACTTCGATTGGAATCGGCTTCCCTAAGGCAACACCGTCTAATGACAGGCGGTTTGTATGACCGTAAAGCTGTACACCTAATCTAGCGGCTTCCACCAAGCTTTCTGAAAAAAACGGGTCAATGTGGAAAGCTGGTCGAATCACATCAGCATCCTCCCGCTGCACCACAAATAGAATGGCTGTTTCATAATTTCCTGTTTGCTGGATCTCAGTTAATTCCCGTACATGCTTTGCTCCTCTAGCGGTTACCGCATCCGGAAAATGGGCAATTCTGTTCTCTACAAGGGTCACACTTTTCACCTCCAGCAGTAATTGTTTGTCTTCGTTCTCCAATAAAAAATCCCACCGCGATCCACCATACAAATATTCAGCACGGACAAAATTCCACTGCTTTAATGGTTCAATCTGCTTTTCTTGAAGCCCTTTAGCAATAAGACGATTGGGCAAGGTCGTATCAAGGGAAACATAGCCTTCCCCTGATTGTGTTTCACAAAGAACAACCGACCATTTTGTTTTCCGCTTCTCATCATCTACATACCGAACCCATATAGAACATCCTGGCACTAAGAGTTCGATTAAACGGCCTGGATCAGGTAAATGGGCAGTAACTACCTCATCATGTTCAAGCTTCACTTCAACAATGAAACGATTGGGTCTATCTATAAAAATCCCGCGATAAAGCTTTGTAGTAAAGGGAAAAAATAAGGGCTTCATCGTTTTTCCTCCGAGTGATAAATAATCTTAGTAATGTCCAATTGGTTTAATGTTACCACTTCTTTCCTTCATCCTTCAAAGACGTTTAAGGTCAATCAATAAGTGAATAGAAAAGTACAACGACTAAATAAGGAGGAATGAACTCAGAAGAGAAGCATTTGATTGAGAAGGATGGTCAGCTAAATATAAAACAACATTCCTCTGATTATTTGGAGGAATTAGAAATGACGAATAAATCTCAATATAAAACATACTAAGATTAGTAGTACAGACCCCGGCCAGGGTTTGTGCTACTATTTTTTATAGTAGAAGTGAAGTAAGGCCGACCAGCCTCTGGGACCATTTAAGAGTCCGCATTTAAAACCGGCCAACTTCACACCCTTATTTGAATCAGTTTAGTATGTTGGGTCCTAAGAGATCGAGTAAAAGAAAGTGGAATCGATAAGGCAATGTGAAGGCTTCTATGATTGGCAAGAGAAGGAGAAGTGAATATGAAACATGTACTGGCATTCGATGTTAGTATGGGGAAAAGTACGATGGTGATCTATAATCATCATAAGCAATGCGAACATGAAGGTGAACTTACCCACACTAAATCATCGTTTAAAGCTTTGAATGAAAAAATTTATGAATTGACTACACTGGATGGACAAGCACCTGAAATCGTATTTGAAGCAACAGGTGTATATTCAAGACCATTAGAGTACTTTTTTCAAACAGAAGGTCACACTTATCATAGAGTGAGCCCATTGGAAGCGACTATACAAACGTCTTCTATGCGCCGTAATAAGACGGATAAAAGTGATGCTCATGAGCTAGCTAAATCTCACTTTCGAACAGAACGTACCACGACTTACCAAGAAGAAATTTATTATAAACAAATGCGTGCACTCACACGTTATTATAATGAATTAGATAGTGAAGTAATCAATCTATTTAGTCGTATGCACGCAATTTTACAACTTAGTTTCCCTGAGCTTGAACATCTATTTTCTAAGCGTTCGGCACTCTTTTTAAATGTCGTTCAACTATTTCCCCACCCAGATGAAGTATTAAATAGTTCTAAAACGGTCATACGAAACCGAATCAAGGCGAATACAAAAAAGAATATATCCCTTACGTGCGCTGAAGAGAAAGGCATCGAATTACTTCACGCAGCGAGAGATTCTTACCCAGCGATATCAAGAGAAGATGTCCGCTGTGACCAAGTTCGAGATTATGCCAAACGTATTGCAGATTTAAAAGAGAAAAAAGAAAAACTTATAAAAGAGATGGTTACTCTATCAGAGGAACATATCGAGTATAAGGTATTACTTTCATTTCCAGGGATTGGTGAAGCAACAGCTGTAAGATTAATTGGAGAATTCGGGGATCTACGACGTTTTAAAAACCCTAAACAATTAAATGCATACGTTGGGATTGATATCATGCGGTATCAATCAGGTAAGACATTTTATAAGGATAAAATTAATAAGCGAGGGAATAACAAGCTACGAAAAATCTTATTCTATATGATTCAAACGATGATTAGACTTCGCACCAAGACGAACAACCATATTGTAGAGTATTACGACAAATTAAAAACGCAACCTCAAGGAAAGCCCCATAAAGTTGCGTCAATAGCGTGTGTGAATAAATTTTTGAAAGTGGTATTTCATCTCATCACACACAACATTACCTATGATTACGAAGCAGTTTAACCTGTTCGTAAATTAGTTACGTATACTATATCACACTTGACCTTTCGAAAAAACACACATCGTTAGGTCTATTTGCCTTACGCAATTTAATTTGGAGTGAGAGAAGCCCCCTTCCCCCTCTAAATTAAATCTTCTAACCCATATAAATGTGATGAAAAACACTTGACTAGAGGTAAGAAAAGAGGCTGGGACATAAATAACGTGTATGATTGAAAATGCGAACAATGCACAACCATAGCGAAGGATATTTCCGAAGCGAATGCAATCCATCAACGATCATGACCTTCGGAGTTCTCATCAATAAAAATTCTTTTGTCCCAGCCCCTTTTAAGTAAAAAAGGAAAATTATACTGTTTGTTCTCTTCTTGATCGACAAGATCTATCAATAAATCCCCATGCCCTTTTACTTATTATCAAATAATAGCACTTTTTGTATATATTTCCCTAAAAATGTATGCTAGGATAAAAAAAAGCATGAAAAGGAGGAAACGCATGGAGAAAATTAATGTGTTTCTTGATGATTACCGTGCTTGTCCCCAAGGCTATTTTCTCGCTGAAAACATTGATGAATGCTTTATGCTGTTAAAAAAATTTAAGATTGATCATTTATCTTTGGATCACGACCTTGAAAACAAAAAAAGAAATGGCCTTATGCTCGTAAAAATGATGGTGGAGCAGCAGCTGTTTGCTGAAAGAATCACGATCCACTCAGCAAATGCTGGAGGCGGGAAAGCGATGTACAATTATTTGAAAACCGCACAAAAAGAACGAAAAATGCCCAAAGATATAAAAATTACGTTACGCCCATTACCACTTCACTAATCCTCATGAAGAATTTTCTTTTCTAGCCTTTATTTCAATCCTCCGACCTTTATTATTTGCTACACTAATAATAAATTAACAAAAGGAGAAGAAAATGAGAAAGGTCATCGTATTACCGTATCAAGATTATTGGGTTGCACTTTTTCAAAAGGAAGCGAAATCCCTCAAAGCTATCTTTTCAAGTGAAATCATTGACATTCACCATATTGGCAGTACGTCTGTTCCAAATCTTGCATCAAAGCCAATAATTGATTTATTAATAGAGGTTAAGAGCATTAAAAAGATTGACAAATACAATCATGATATGGAGCTGTTTGGTTACGAACGCAAAGGGGAAAAGGGAATAGCTGGCCGTCGTTTTTTTCAAAAGGGCGGAGATGAACGAACACACCATGTTCACGTCTTTGAAGTAGGTCACCCAGAAATAAAGAGACATCTATTGTTTCGGGATTATTTAGCGGCCCATCCTGAAGACGCTCAACAATATGGAGAACTAAAGCTTGCGCTAGCAAAACAATTTCCGACTGACATCTCGTCATACATTGAGGGGAAAGATTCTTTGATTAAAAAACTGGAGCAAAAGGCAAACAAATGGAATCGTACAAATGCCTTCCTTTAATTCATTCATCAATGATAAAGCCAAATAAAACCTGTGGAAGTCACTGATTCACAGGTTTTATTTATTGTTTTTTAAAATAAATGACTTTTAACTTGCACGAAGCGCTTGATCAAGATCCCATAAAAGGACTTCTGCTGTTTCGCTCCCGATTGATAATCGTACCATATCTGGAATTACACCGGCGCTTCTCTGCCTTTCTTCATCTAGCTGCTGATGGGTTGTGCTGGCTGGATGATTGACAAGAGATTTCGCATCCCTGACGTTGGCTAAGTGAGGGAACAACTGCAAACGGTTAATAACTTCTTGTCCTCGTACCAGAATCAACGTCCCACCTATGGACGTCCCATGTCTTCCAATAAATTTTGTCTCAGAATGAACGACAATGTCTGCCCCGTGCTCAATTGAGCGGCAAAGATATGACGTAGCAAATGTGTTATCCACACTTAAAGGAACTCCGTGTTCATGAGCAATGTTTGCGAATAGCTTCTATATCTGCTCGATTATTCCAATGAAAATCTCCTTTGTTTTATTCATTTAATTTGAAATATCTCTCTGTGACAAAGCCATCACTCCTAGTTGTGACATCTTTTGTTTGCAATGATGTAGTTTTATTACATCACCATATTTATTTTGAATATCTTTTAGCGATTGTGCATGAGATACTTCACACCTGTCACCTACAGCTTCTTCAACTACAATTGGATGAAAACCATATTGGATGGCATCAACAGCTGTTGCTCTCACACAGCCAGACGTTGTACACCCAGTTAAGATTAATGTATCTACATTTAAACCTTTTAAAATTGACAGTAAGTTGGTTGCAAAAAAAACAGACGCAAATTTCTTTACAATAAAAATGCTGTTTTCTCCTAAAGCAATCCTTTGATCTAGTTCAACTGCTTCACTACCTTGTTTTAAAGAAGCTAGACCAGTCATTTTTTTTCCCCATAGTCCTGTCTCTATTTCATGATTATAGGCCATAGTCGAAACAATAATTGGTATCCCACTATGTTGTGCATTTTCAATTAATTGATTAATAGGATTAATTAATTCCGCTAGCTTTTCCGTACCAAGCTGATAGCTACTATCCGTAAATGCCTTCATCATATCAATAATAAGGAGTGCAGGTGTTTTACCAAATCCCACATTACGAGAGAATCCTTTTTCTATCCAAAAACTATCATTCATCCTCCTACGCCCTTTCTGTCTAATGATTTTAGCAAACTAACCGCTTTTTTTGGGGAACAATAATTGTTGATGCTATAGCTATATATTTCAGCTCACTTTTCAATTTATATTTTCTATATGTTTTTGAGAAGCATGTAAATACTCGGCTTGATACCATTCAGCTATTTCATCACTAGTCGTTATCCATATGTTTTCATGATTCGTAATATAATCCAACGCTTTTTTCAAGTACTTACTTCTAAAAGGCAGCCCTGTAATAAAAGGATGCAGAGAAATACACATGACTTTTCCTGTCTTTTCTCCTTCTTCATATAAAACTTCAAATTGATCAACAAGGGTTTGATAGAAATCTTCTCCGCTCATTCCTGTGCCAATAAACATCGTAACATCGTTTATTTCAATAGAATAAGGAATTGAAATCATTTTTCCTTGTTTTGTATTTAATTTAAACGGCTGTTCATCATTGCACCAATCAAGTAAATAAGTCAAACCGAGTTCTTCAAGTAAATCAGGTGTGTTAATTGTTTCTGATAAAGCTGGCCCTAACCATCCTTTTGGCTCTTTCCCTGTATACTTTTTTATTGTTGACACTACCTCTATTAAATAAAGACGTTCTTCTTCAATAGTCATATTTGTTTGTAATATCGAATTGTTTTTGCCATGTGCCAACCAAGCCCAATTTCTTTTGTTTCCTTCCTCAATTATTTCTGGATACTTATGGCAAACATCTGAATTCAAAAGGACACTTGCTCGTATTCCGAATTTGTCAAGCACATCCATTGTTCTCCAAACTCCTACTCTAGGAGAGTAATCTCTCCATCCATAATTTAAGGGGTCAGGGACCAAGCCTGCGGTACCACCAAATATGCTTGTAGAGGGCTTATCTAATTGATAATGCTCAATATTAAGCCCTATCCATAAAGCAACTCTTGCTCCATTTGGAAATTTCATTTTAGGACGGCGAATAATTGGTGAATAATCATAAAGTGTTTGATCCAAAGTTTACAGCCTCCTCTTTACTAGTTTTTTATTGACATCAGCGACTTCTGGAAAAACAACTTTGTATCTTGCTTTATCAAAAAACACATATTTTATCGGATACATGCGCTTTATGATTACCAAAAAATTCAAATACACATTAAAATGTGTTCAATTTATTATCTCTAAATAAGTACATTTAATATTTTGAATAATCTTATTTTTAAAAACATTTTATACGATTACCTTTGATTATAAAAGCTTTCGTTTGCACTATATGCAAGACTTTCAAAAAAATTCCTAATCACACATCCGTACTAACCATCTTTAACATGCTGGAATATTTATTTTTTAAACCGTGTCGCTATGAATATACCAACAAAAATAAGCACCCCACCAATCCCTTGTGCAAAAGTCAGATTTTCATTTATGAGGAAAACCCCTAATATTGCTGCAAAAACTGGAGTTAAATTCATATAGACTGAACACCTAGAAGCACCTATTAAATAAACAGAGCGATTCCAAAAGAGAAAGGAGAAAATGGATGGAAATACACCTAAGTAGAGGAGCCCTGCCCAATGAAGATGAGTAGCCACAGCAAACACGTTCTCATACTTTACCCATTCATAAACGGTAAAAGGGATTAGCAAAAAAACAGCAATGATTGAACTGTACCCAAAAAGAGCGATCGGGTGAACATTTAGTTTCTTTCGCATCAATAGAATGGAGTAAACTGCCCAAGACAACACGCCACCTAACATGACCACATCCCCAAAATTCCATTGAACCGCAAGTAACCTTACGATACTACCATCGAACATCACCCAAACAACACCAAGCATTGAAACAATGACAGCAAAGATGATTCTTCCCTTTGGTACTTCCTTTATGATAACGAATGACAAAAACATGATAAAAATGGGGGATAAGCTATTTAAAATCGCTACATTAATAGCAGATGTGTAAGATAGCGCCCAATAAGACATGAAATTATATCCAATCACTCCTGTTAATGCAAACCAGAAAAAGAGAGGTAAATGTTTTTTTACCTGTCCCCATTCTTTTTTTAAGGGTTCAAAGATAAACGGCAAAATGATTAGTACTGAAAGGAGAATTCGTAAAAATGAAATCGTTACGGGACTAAACTCAGGTGCCAAATAACGCCCTACAACCGCATTTCCACCCCAGAAAAATGTAGCAAACGTCAATAATATCGTTGGATAATTCCAAGTCTGCCGAATGACTCCACCCATAGCCTCACACCTTTTAACTTTCCTATTTTTTAAAAGATCACAACAACATTAATTCCAATTAAAACTAACACCCCACCAACGATCGTTCTAAGGGTGATATTCTCTGCATTTTTTAACAAGAAATAGCTTAAAGGCGTAACAAGGATCGGTGTAGATAATGTAATTAAGTTCGCAATGGAAATAGGAATGTAAAACATGGAGCTAATTAAAAAAATTTGAGCGCTGATCGTACAAATTCCACTTAAACAATAAAGCTTTAAAGCGAAACGGTCGGCTTCCTTCAACGTTGTAAAAATATTTTTTGTTTTTAAACTAAAGACCATGTGAAAACCGAGTCCAACAATGGCACCAAGTAAAGCACCTAGAATCGGTTCATTCCAGTCTTGAACTGCTACACCACGAAGAATGTTACTTACTGCATAGGATAATGCGCTAAGCAAGGCAATCCAAACCCCTGGCATGATATAGTCTTTCAGTGAATGAAGGTTAGCAAAGCGTACCAAATCTTTTCGTAAGGCGTGTCTTTGTTGTGAAGGAACATAACTAATTGTTAACAACCCTGAAATCATTAAAAAAATTGAAATCCAATCTGTATAGGTTAAACGCTCACCTAATAGTAACCCTGCAATAATAACCGTGAAAATGGGATTACTTACTTGGAACATACTCGCTTTCGAAGGCCCAATTTTAATAATCGTTTCAAAAAATAGCCACCTGCCCAAATACGTAGAAAAAAAACCGGCTAATAGAAATAGAAAAAACGCCGGCCAATGAATCATAAAACTACTTTCTCGAATCACTAAATGTCCAATAAATAACAAACTAGCAAATAGAACATTTACAGTGATCGATATTAAAAAACCAACTTTTATATTGAGAAGTCCAGAAGCAATTTTTGTCAAAATAATGTTTATTGAAAATAATACTAATGCGATGATGGCAAAAAGCTCTCCCATGGATTCTTCTCCCCTCGATTATCAACTTCACACAGGAACCTGATAATCTAAAATTATCTCTTTCTTTAATTCTGCAGATCTTAATGAAGCGATACAGACTTCTAAATTCGCCCTTGCCCAACGTCCGTCATGGATAATAGGTGCATCATTTACAATGGCCTCATACATTTCATTTAATACAACATCTCTCCCATTAGTTGTTGTTGGTATCAAAATTTCCTCTTTTTCATTTTCACCATAAACAAAAATTCCATTGGGAGATTGACGGATATCGCCTCTTTCACAGCTAACGATCGTTAGACCAAAGAAGGGGTGATTTTTCGGTTTTTGTTGCTTTGTCGCCTTAGATGATGATTGATAGCCACGACTATTTTTTTGTTTGATTTCATCCATTGGTGACATCGTTCTTTTTATTTGCTTCCTAGCGTTTCCATAGGGCTCGTTACTTCGAACAGGCCCACCTTCCCCCAGCCCGTTTGTTAATTCGGTCGAATGAAAATGGTCATAGCCATTATAAATGGCTGTAGCTGTAACGCCATTTTCAAACTCCATCCAGACAGAGTGGCTCCCTTCTGTATCACGCTCTTTATCCCATCTCCCTGTTGAAGCGCGAACACTGCGAACCTTTCCACCACCTAAAAAGCGAATGATATCAAACTGATGTGAGCCTTGTCTAAATGTAACCCCTCCCCCTAATGAGGTGTTTAGTTCTTCAGGCGTTCGTGGTCGATAGATCCAGTCGTTGTAATAAAGATTATGGATCATCCGTACATCACCAATTTGTCCACTATCAATGACTTTTTTCATCTCAATAATTGGTAACTCAAAGCTATGCGAATGACCAACGAGAAGATGAGCATCGTTTCTTTCACAAATATCAATCATTGACGTAGCTTCATCCAGTGACGTAGCCATTGGCTTTTCGACAATAACGTGCTTTCTGTTTTCAGCAGCTATAAAGACATGCTCTTTGTGTAGTTCCGTCGGTGTTGCAATATAAATTACATCAATCTCATTGCTTTCACACATCGCCTCAACCGACTCATAAGCCCTAGCCTGAAAGTCTTTTTCAAACTCTTCCCGACGTTTTTTGTCCCGAGTTGCTGCAGCTGATACCTTCATTTTTGGATGTCTTTCAACATAAGAAATAAATTCTGTTCCTGCAATACCAAGTCCTGCTATTCCAACTCTTATTTCTCGTTCTCTCATCCTCCCACCCCTAAACAATTAAGATAAAAACCTTGATAACTTGTGCACTAAGTATTGCCAGTTCCAATGGGCATTGAACTTTGTTCCTAAATCAGGTAATTCATCAAAGTCTTCAGCTGGTATCTCGTCAGGCTCAAAGCCTGTTTTCATTGCTTCTAACGTAATCGTAGCGAGCTGATTAAAGTTGATTGCTTGGACGGTCGCTTCCTCTACACTATGTCCAGTCACTGTAATTCCATGGCCCTTTAACAAGCAAATATCTCGCTCCCCCATTGCTTCCATCATTTTACTCGCTAATTCAGACCGAGTAATTAAATAGGAGTGACCAAAAATAGGGATTCCTGCTTTTGCCATCCGGGCTGCTGGAATATTAAACGCCCCAAATATTGGCTTTAGCGGAAGATTTGATATCCCACAAATGAGCGCATGAGGCGGATGGGCATGGATCACACATTGAACCTCTTCTCTTCTTTTATAAATTTCACCATGGATTGGAAGTTCATTAGGGGGTTTATGGTCAACTAACGTCTCACCCCTTCCATCAAAATCAACAACCTTAATATCATTTGCTGTCGTATACAAAAGCCCCTTTTCCTCAGGTCCTCGACAGCGTATGAGCATTCGATTTTCTCCTATTTTCACACTCACATGACCGAGAATTCCTTCCACTAATCCTTCCATTGCTAGAATTTGACAAGATTTTGCAACCTTTTCTTTTAACTCGTCAATCGAAGACATACCCACTTCCCCTCTCCAAACCAATTAGTATGGCTATTTTTCAGCAAATTCTTATTCCTCTAGTTCCTGTGCCACAAATTGCTTTAACTCTTTCACTTCTCCTTGCCAATTGCATTCGTCACACCAAAAAAAATAGACGGTTTCATTTAGCTTCCAAAATTCATTTGTAAAACTATAGGTTTTATTTGTTAATGAGTTGCCACAGTGTGTACAATACTTAACTGGAAAGATAATTTCCTTTATCTTCGACATACGTAACCTCCTCCTCTAGCATCTCATCGACTTCTTAATAAATGAGCCCTCTATCGACCATCTACTGTCTAAACAAAGAGGGCTCTCAACTTTTTATTACCTATACTTTTTCTAGTTTTTTTCTTCCCTTACATATATCGATAATCTCATCAATATTCGGTGCATATCGTGTATTCCAATCCTTCGCTACCCCTGTAAGAAGCTCGCCTTCATCATATTTGTTTTCTTCTTGAGGCAATGCAATAAATTGTGCTTTTTCATAGTCTCGAATCACGCATTTCGGATCCTCACCATCCTGCACTCGTTTCATCTCATTCATTAACATTTTGCGGTACATAATGATTCCTTTATCAGATGTACCAAGCTTCTCCGTTGTCCGATCAGCAATTTCTCCTTGCGTCACCCATGCCATCATATCTTGGCCATCGATGTAATCCGTGATAAACTTCCCCTTATCATCTTTTAATGGGCATTCATAAAGTGTAATGGGATAATCCTTTGGAATCTCCACCCCATCCTTTGGAATAAAACACGTATACCAAAAGTGCAATGTCGTTTTATCATCAATTGGTACACGAATTTGGAATGAATGGGCTCCTCCATCCCCTACACGTAACATATTCGGAAAGACCACAGGGTGTCCAATCCGCCAATCCTCGCTTTCCTCTGTCTGTCCTTCAAGAATTCTCCGCTTAATAATGCCGTATTCAAATTCATCGAATCCAATTTTGACATGGTGTTTACTAATTGGCCACTCAGTTGCAGGACGCCCTTCCTTCTCAAAAATGTGCTGGAAATAGCGTCCGTGTAACCACTCTAAATGAGTAGGGTCCATTGAATTTTCCATAATCTGCAACCAATTACATGGAATGATTTGATAACCGATTGTTCTGATAACATTTTCCTCAACAAACAAGTCATACTTCGGAAGCTCTGGAGCCGGCTTAGGACCCATGTAAGCAAAAACTAGTCCGCCTAATGACTGCACTTCATATGAAGTGATTTTAATTCGGTCTTTAAAGGTGCTGTTTTCTGGTTCATTGGGCTGTTCTGTACAAGTTCCATCATTTTTGAAACACCAGCCATGATATTGGCAGCGAATCCCTTCGTCTTCTGGAATCCCATATTCAAGTGATACACCTCGATGGGGACATCGTTCTTGAACAAGACCTAAAGCCCCATTTCGATTACGGAATAAAACCAAATCTTCTCCAAGAATTTTTACTTTTTTTGTCGCTCTCTCTCCTATTTCCGATTCAGCTGCAATTGGGTGCCAGTACCGTCGAAGTAGTTCACCCATAGGCGTTTCTGGACCTACACTTGTTAAGAGGTTGTTATTTTCTGCTGATAAAACCATTTACTCTCACTCCTTATTTGTAATTTAGTCTAATACACCAATTTCTTGAAAATAGAGTTCAGCCCCTGGATGTAGGGTTGCAGGAGCAACATTTGCCATTTGCTCAGGTGTAATTTCGGATACGTTTTGATGAAGGGCGCGATACTTTTCAATGTTTTCAACAATGGCACGGGTAATGGTATACGCCTCTTCCACAGACATCTCAGAATCTACTAGTAAAAATGCACTTGCGAATGAAGTAGAAACATCCTCTTCTTGCCAATCATACGTCCCTGCTTCAATCAAACCAGGTGCTAATCCCATCTTTTCTGCAAGAACTTGTTGAGCATTCGCATCGAGTTCTAGCAGCATAATATCTGTAGAGGTAGACAATTCTTGAAAGGCAGAATCCGGTGCAAAAACAGGTACACCAACCAAATCAGCCCGATTATTTCGCATTAATTCACTTCCTGGACGATACGGTTCATAGAAAATACTGCCACCCCACGATTCAATATCCTCGTAGGTAAAACCATAGGCTTCAAAAATGGTTCGATTCACCGTTTCAGAAAGGTTTCCACGTTGGTTAACAGCCGCTCTCAAAGGAACCTCTTTCTCTTTAATATCTGCAAGTGACGTAATGCCGTGTTGTTCAGCAAATCTTTTGGAAATCACAACCTGTACTGGTGAGTTATCATACAAAGACAATAGGGCTGTTACCTCATCCAATGGTTCATTAAAAGGCTCTTGCCCATTTAGCCCAGCCATTACTTCAAAGTTAAAGGCAATACCAAGTGGAACTTCACCTCTAGAAACATTAACAATGTTCCCCACCCCACTACCCGTTTCATAGCTATATTGTAAATTCGGTACTTCTTCCCCAATTAAACTACCAATCCCCTCACCAAGCATCGACCAAAATCCTCCAGCCGACCCTCCAACTGTTGTTAAAGTGAGAGTATCAACAGGAGTAACATTCCCTGTAACTTCTTCTGTTTGATTTTCATTTCCCTCTTCATTCGAATCGGATGAAACTTGATCAGAAGCTCCTCCTCCGCCACAGGCACTGATAAAAATCAAAGAAACAGCTAGTAATAAAGTGAACCAAACTTTCTTTTTCACTATAAATACACCCCATTCATTCGTTTTTTATAACGTATTTGGCTGCTCAGTCCCTACCTTCTCCTCAGTAAAAGAAGCGGGAACTTTCCAGTGATAACGGAAAATATACAAAACAAATATTGCTGCTGTTATCAAATTTAAAATCAGATTTGGATAAATCATTGAAAGCGCTACCAAGAATAAGAATGCTCTTTCAACCCATTTTAGTTTTACTCGTAAATACCCTTCCATACTTGCAGCTAGGGCATATACACCTACGACAGCAGTAAGTGCAGTTATACTAATTTGCCATACACTGCCTTGCATAAGCAAACTTGGATGGTACACAAACATGAACGGGAGAATAAAACCGACTGACGCTAATTTTGTTGCTTGAACACCAACTGTTAAAGGATTTGCATTCGCTATCCCCGCTGCCGTAAAGGAGGCAACCCCTACTGGTGGTGTTATTGCAGAAAGTGCACAGAAAAAGAGTAAAAACAAATGTGTTTGTAACAAAGGAAGCCCTAGTTGTAGTAACGCTGGAGCAACAAGTGTCGCTACAAGGACATAGGCTGATGGGGTAGGCATTCCCATTCCAAGGATGATACAAATGAAAGCGCCTACAATTAATGATAAAAATATCGCTTCACCCGTTACTGTGAAAATTAAAGATGTAAATTTTCCAGCAAGCCCTGTTAAATTTATGACACCAATAATAATCCCCGCTGCCGCCGTTGCTACGGTTAAAGGCGCAATATGGTAAACAACATCTGTAAAAATTTCTTTGATGTCTCTAAAGCTAATTCTTGTAGTTTTTTTAATAAAGCTGATTAGAAAGGTAGCAATAATCCCATACGTTGCTGCTAAGGAAGGTGTATATCCTTGCTCCATCGCCCAAACTAATATAATCACTGGAAATGCATAAAAATAACCAGCACGGATTGTTTTAAATAAATTAGGAATCTCACTTTTCGGCATTCCAACCATTCCAAGCTTCACTGAACGGAAATGAACTTGGAAATAAACCCCTAAATAGTAGAGTATCGCACTTAATAGAGAGGCAACGATGATTTCAAAATAAGAAATACCTGTAAATTCAGCCATCAGGAAAGCAACCGAGCCCATAATTGGCGGCAAAATAGTCCCTCCTGAGGACGCACTGGCCTCTACTGCTGCGGCATACTCTGGTTGATACCCTTTTGCTTTCATATTAGGAATTGTAATTGAACCAGTTGCAGCTACATCTGCTGTCGGGCTTCCAGAAATACTACCAAACGCTGCAGAGGTTGTTACGGAAACTTTTGCTAATCCCCCCACACGTCTACCAACCAATGCAGCACAAAAGTCAATAATAAATTGACCGGCACCAGACTTCTTGAAAAAGTAACCAAAGGTGATAAATAAAAACGCATAGGTTGCTGCTACTTGAACAGGTGCACCAAATACACCATTTGTCGTGAAAATCAATTCCTCTAGAATACGCTCATTTGAAAGTTCGCGGTGGCCAAACCTGCCTGGAAGAACATGACCGACGTACGCGTACAATAATCCGATAACAAGGATTGACGTTAACCCAAAGCCGAGTGTTCTTCTACAAAGTTCCAAGACACCGATAAGAATGATTAGACCAGCAATCATTTGTAAGGCAGATAACGAATCTAATCCGCTCACCCTTGTCAAAAAGTAATCCATGTTCCATACAATATACATACAAGCTAGAAAAAAGAGAAAGGCAGATGTTAAATCAAACGCAGAAGGATTTTTCCTTATTTTTTTTGTGCCACGCGTTGTTAAAAACGCCAGAGGAAGAATAAATCCGACAAAAATGACACTGTAGTGATACGGACTCATATTGCCAATGCCACCTAACCATAACGTAAAAGCCGAAATAACCAAGGCGAAGGTAATAAAAATATAATAGTAAATTCCTGTTGGTAATTCTCGATGACCTTCTCGAAACAAAAAATTAAACAAGCTACTTCGCATTTTACATTTCACCCCCGTTAATGAAAACTGATAATTCTAAAATTTATGATTTTTTAGCTTATTGACATTTTAATCCCTTTATAAGAGATGAACAATTAAAGTTTCCCGCTATATGCAAAATTAATTTAAATTTTTTCTTAATCAGCACATTTTTTTTCGACAAAATCCGACAGTAAAAATAAATGTATCTAGAATAATCAGTTTTTAATCTTCAATATTCCAACTAATCGTATTTAACACGTCACCAATGATAATTTTTTCATAATTCTAATTTTTATGTTATATTATTGTTTATAGGGAACAAAATGAAAATATATTGCTTTATGTGGAAATAAAACGACGAGCGAGGTGTAGGGATGAAAGCAGGAATGAAAACAACAAAAGAAAATACGTTATCATCGGTTAAAAATGCTTTACGTTTACTAAAAAGCTTTTCTTCCGAAGAGCCTGAAAAGAAAATTACGGAATTAGCAAAATCACTAAATTTAGGAACAAGTACGGTAAGTAGGTTAATGACAACATTGGCTAGTGAAGGGTTTGTCTATAAAAAGAACCATCGATATCGCCTAGGCTGGTCTCTTCTATCATTAAGTGGTGTTGTAACAGCAGATATTGAAATTCATCAAGAAGCTATCCCTGTTCTAAATAATTTATTAACCAAGACTGAAGAGACATCGCACTTAAATATACTTGAAGGATTAGAGGCTATTTGTATTCACAAAGTAGAAAGTACGCATGCGGTCCGTGCCTTCACCCAAATTGGGAATAGAAATCCATTACATTGTACAAGTTCAGGAAAAGTACTACTTGCATTTAATGAAGAAAAATTATTTGATAAGCTTACGGAAAATGGATTGCAAGCTTATACGTATAACACGATTACTGACTCCGTTCAGCTTCGAGAGGCTTTAGCGGAAATAAGAGAGCAAGGCTATGCAGTAAGTAACGAAGAAATTTATCAAGGGGTGGCAGCGATTGCCGCACCGATTCGAGATTATACTGGGGAAGTTGTGGCTGCCATCAACATTATCGGCCCGATCCAACGAATTAACCGACATAGTATCCCGAACCATACGAAAAATGTCGTTGAGGCCGCAAAGGAAATTTCAGAACGACTTGGGTATTTAGAAAGCTTCAGGAAATAATTGTTTATTGTTAAATTGCTGAAGCCCAGCCTATAAGTGGGCTGGGTTTCAGGGATGATATCTTGATCTAGACAATTAATTCGTTCTTCTTTCTTCTAGTTGGCTCATAAAGTTCTCTTCATCAGTAAACAACTCAGTTCCCATTAAATAAGAGATGATTCGTGGCAAATCAGTATTGTCAAGCAAGCCAACAAATTCATTTGCTCCTTCACCATAAGCATATAATGGAACTTCGACGCCAGAATGATTGCGTGTTCCCCAGCTGATGTACGCATGGTTTGAAACGACCGTTCCAAGTACGTTTGATAATGCATACTGATCGTTCCAATTGACTGAAGTAATCATTTTTTCATCTTCCTCTGTTATCTCAAAGCCAACGAAAGGTGAAACGATTTCGTTAATATTGGCTACGTACGCTTTTGTTTCTTCAGGCTTATTGCTTGTTGTTCCAATGGCTACATGTTTACCAAACATTTCAGCAAATGATTGAACGTTCACATAGTTACTTTTCTCTTCTGCGTCATAAAACATATCAAATAACTTTACTTCTCTCCCGTTGTTAACTTCTTGGCGACCAAAGTCAAGAGTGACGCTGTGTGTATTATTCTTTAATACTGCTTTTCTTGTTTTTGAATCATAGGTAAATGATGTACTGAATTGTCTCGCTGCCTGGCGAACTGGAAGATAATGATTTCCATCAACTTCTTTGCTTCCTGTTAGGGAAAGGCTTAGAGCATTCGTAACTAATTGTTCTGCAATCACATTGTTACTTGCTTTAACATTTTTTAAAATGGAAATATTGTCTGCATATCCACCAGGAGTTGTGCCAATAACCATTCCACCAGTCTCATGGTCACCTACAACGACGACTAAGGTTTCCTTATCTTCTTTTGCAAATTCAAGAGCTTCGTCTACAGCTTTTTCAAATTCTAACGTATCCGTAATTGCAGCAACAGGATCGTTGGCATGTC
>NZ_ANNK01000128.1 GCF_000334155.1 Halalkalibacterium ligniniphilum
CCGATCCAACGAATTAACCGACATAGTATCCCGAACCATACGAAAAATGTCGTTGAGGCCGCAAAGGAAATTTCAGAACGACTTGGGTATTTAGAAAGCTTCAGGAAATAATTGTTTATTGTTAAATTGCTGAAGCCCAGCCTATAAGTGGGCTGGGTTTCAGGGATGATATCTTGATCTAGACAATTAATTCGTTCTTCTTTCTTCTAGTTGGCTCATAAAGTTCTCTTCATCAGTAAACAACTCAGTTCCCATTAAATAAGAGATGATTCGTGGCAAATCAGTATTGTCAAGCAAGCCAACAAATTCATTTGCTCCTTCACCATAAGCATATAATGGAACTTCGACGCCAGAATGATTGCGTGTTCCCCAGCTGATGTACGCATGGTTTGAAACGACCGTTCCAAGTACGTTTGATAATGCATACTGATCGTTCCAATTGACTGAAGTAATCATTTTTTCATCTTCCTCTGTTATCTCAAAGCCAACGAAAGGTGAAACGATTTCGTTAATATTGGCTACGTACGCTTTTGTTTCTTCAGGCTTATTGCTTGTTGTTCCAATGGCTACATGTTTACCAAACATTTCAGCAAATGATTGAACGTTCACATAGTTACTTTTCTCTTCTGCGTCATAAAACATATCAAATAACTTTACTTCTCTCCCGTTGTTAACTTCTTGGCGACCAAAGTCAAGAGTGACGCTGTGTGTATTATTCTTTAATACTGCTTTTCTTGTTTTTGAATCATAGGTAAATGATGTACTGAATTGTCTCGCTGCCTGGCGAACTGGAAGATAATGATTTCCATCAACTTCTTTGCTTCCTGTTAGGGAAAGGCTTAGAGCATTCGTAACTAATTGTTCTGCAATCACATTGTTACTTGCTTTAACATTTTTTAAAATGGAAATATTGTCTGCATATCCACCAGGAGTTGTGCCAATAACCATTCCACCAGTCTCATGGTCACCTACAACGACGACTAAGGTTTCCTTATCTTCTTTTGCAAATTCAAGAGCTTCGTCTACAGCTTTTTCAAATTCTAACGTATCCGTAATTGCAGCAACAGGATCGTTGGCATGTCCAGCCCAGTCAATTTGACTGCCTTCGACCATTAAGAAAAATCCTTCATCATTTTTATCTAAAATATCAATGGCCATGTCTGTCATTTCTGATAAGCTTGGCTGTTCAGAATCAACTCGATCAATTTCATAGGTAAGAGCGGCATCAGCAAACAATCCAAGTACTTTATCGCCTTCAACATCTGCCATTTCTGATTTTTTGGTAATATAATCATAGCCTGCTTCCTCAGCCTCTGCCACTAAATTGCGCTCTGGTTGCTTCCCTCCATCTTCCTCAAGAGTAAACATATCACGTCCGCCACCTAAAATCACATCAACATTACCAATATATTGCTGAGCTAATTCCACTTCATTTCCGCGAGAAGCATCATGAGAAACGAAAACAGCCGGCGTAGCATGGGTAATGCGTGATGTTGCTACTAGCCCAGTTGCTTTGTCTTTATTTCGAGCTGCATCAAGGATAGAGTCAGGCTCTCTGCCATCTGGGGTAACAGAAATTTTTCCATTATCCGTTTTATAGCCAGTTGCCATTGCCGTGCCTGCCGCTGCAGAATCGGTCACACTTGTATCGGCAGAATAGGTTTTCATCATGCCTTTTAAATAGCGTTCAAAACTCAACTCTTCACCTTTAAAAATACGAGAAGCCGTTAAATAGCTCGCTCCCATGCCATCTGGAATTAATAGAATGACGTTTTTAACAGAGCCCTTTTCCGCAGCACTCACATTGGGTGTTAACAGTGGAAACACCATAACAAAGGCAACGAAAACCGCACACAGTTGCTTCAATTTTTTGAACATGATTTAAAAACTCCCCTCTCCATCTCCTTATTTCTTTTATAGAATAATATGGTAACGTTAAGGAGAATTAGAGGTCGTATAAAAATCATGTAAAGAACGTGTTAACTTTACTTTATAAACTTTGTAAGAAATAAAATATGCCGCAGCAGTTAACAACGCTGATACGACTTTTTTCGTTTTCATTCGTTAAATCCTCCTATGGGAAAGCGCTCATTCATTTTGTCTTTCAGCTTTTCACCGAGGTCCGGAGCAAATTTTTGAGGATTTTTCCGTTTGGATTTTTCTTTAATTCCTTAAGAAATTCAACCTCTGCTGGTACTTTGTAGTCTGCTAATCGCTCAGCAACAAACTGCTTTACTTCTTTTTCGAGAATCATTTCCCCTTTAAGAGGAACAATAAATGCCTTTACCACTTCACCAAACAGCTTATCTGCTACTCCAACAACAGCGGCTTCAAGAATTTTTGGATGCAAGTGCAATACATTTTCGATCTCAATTGAAAAGATTTTTTCCCCCCCACGATTAATCATGTCTTTTTTACGATCCATAATATAAACAAAACCATCCTCATCGACGGCTGCAACATCTCCTGATTTCCAGAAAGCGTCTTCAAATGACTTCTTGTTCGCTTCTTCATTGTCCCAGTAACCTTCAATGACCATGGCACCTTTAATTAGTAGTTCACCTGGATAATTAGGAGGACACTCCTCTCCCCTTTCATTTATTACTTTAACTTCTGCTCCAAGTACAGGCAGACCGACTGACATCATTTTTGATTCAGGATGATTCATAGGCATTATCGTTGTGGGAGAGCATGTCTCAGTTGCGCCATAACAGTTATGCAATGAAGCATGATTGAACGTTTGACGTAGCTGGT
>NZ_ANNK01000129.1 GCF_000334155.1 Halalkalibacterium ligniniphilum
AATAGCGTTCAAAACTCAACTCTTCACCTTTAAAAATACGAGAAGCCGTTAAATAGCTCGCTCCCATGCCATCTGGAATTAATAGAATGACGTTTTTAACAGAGCCCTTTTCCGCAGCACTCACATTGGGTGTTAACAGTGGAAACACCATAACAAAGGCAACGAAAACCGCACACAGTTGCTTCAATTTTTTGAACATGATTTAAAAACTCCCCTCTCCATCTCCTTATTTCTTTTATAGAATAATATGGTAACGTTAAGGAGAATTAGAGGTCGTATAAAAATCATGTAAAGAACGTGTTAACTTTACTTTATAAACTTTGTAAGAAATAAAATATGCCGCAGCAGTTAACAACGCTGATACGACTTTTTTCGTTTTCATTCGTTAAATCCTCCTATGGGAAAGCGCTCATTCATTTTGTCTTTCAGCTTTTCACCGAGGTCCGGAGCAAATTTTTGAGGATTTTTCCGTTTGGATTTTTCTTTAATTCCTTAAGAAATTCAACCTCTGCTGGTACTTTGTAGTCTGCTAATCGCTCAGCAACAAACTGCTTTACTTCTTTTTCGAGAATCATTTCCCCTTTAAGAGGAACAATAAATGCCTTTACCACTTCACCAAACAGCTTATCTGCTACTCCAACAACAGCGGCTTCAAGAATTTTTGGATGCAAGTGCAATACATTTTCGATCTCAATTGAAAAGATTTTTTCCCCCCCACGATTAATCATGTCTTTTTTACGATCCATAATATAAACAAAACCATCCTCATCGACGGCTGCAACATCTCCTGATTTCCAGAAAGCGTCTTCAAATGACTTCTTGTTCGCTTCTTCATTGTCCCAGTAACCTTCAATGACCATGGCACCTTTAATTAGTAGTTCACCTGGATAATTAGGAGGACACTCCTCTCCCCTTTCATTTATTACTTTAACTTCTGCTCCAAGTACAGGCAGACCGACTGACATCATTTTTGATTCAGGATGATTCATAGGCATTATCGTTGTGGGAGAGCATGTCTCAGTTGCGCCATAACAGTTATGCAATGAAGCATGATTGAACGTTTGACGTAGCTGGTCCATCGTCGCACGAGGCATTGGAGCTCCCCCGTATGCAATACAGCGTACACTCTCACACGCTTCTATTTTAAAACGTTCATGGGTCAAAGCCATTGTATAGATTGTTGGTACATTAAATAAAAATGAAATCTTATGATCAAATAATAAATCTACATATTCATTTGTTTTGTGCCGCCTCATTAGAACGGCTGTCCCTCCCACCTTTGCCATTAACAATAATTGACCAATTAAGCCGGTTACATGAAACAAAGGAACGGCGATTAACGTACGTGTATCACTTGTCAACCGAAACGCTGATTCATAATTGATTAAACTATGGATAATACCAAAATGACTCCCGACTGCCCCTTTTGGAAGGCCAGTTGTTCCAGAAGTATACATGATAAATAAGGGATCATCTTCTTGACTAGTACGTATAATACGCTTAGCATCTTTCGTCTTTTGAATTAAGGAATGAAAGGAGTAGAAACCATTGTTTACGAATTCCTTTTTCTTATCAATCAAGAAAAAATGCTCTACACGATTAATTAAAAAATTATTTTTTAAATGATTAATAGGACTAAAAAACTCACTATCTACAACTATAGCTTTTGCTTGCGAATGATTAATCATATATTCAAGCTCTTTTTCTTTCAGCCGTGTATTAAGGGGAACTAGCACTGCCCCCATATGAGCACATGCATAAATTAATAAACAATATTCAATTGAATTGCCGAGAACCGCTGCAATTTTGTCACCTTTTTTTAGTCCATATTGATAAACTAAATGATGAGACAGCCATTCAACCTGCTGCCAAAGTTCTTTATACGTG
This sequence comes from Halalkalibacterium ligniniphilum, assembly GCF_000334155.1. Lineage (GTDB taxonomy): Bacteria > Bacillota > Bacilli > Bacillales > Bacillaceae_D > Halalkalibacterium > Halalkalibacterium ligniniphilum. Next base: position 1,888 of record NZ_ANNK01000129.1, read on the forward strand.
ATGGATTGATTTTCATAAATTAGCGCGATCTGATTTGGTCTGTAATGAACGTTCTGTTGTAAAAGATCGTAAATGTTCTTTGGACGCTCCTTAAACGCTTTAACTTCTCGATCATAATGTCTCTCCAACACGAGTTCCATTTATTCATCACCTGCTTTTTTGAAATAATTCTTCTTCTCTATCTTTCTTTAACCAGTCAATCAACGTTTTTTCTCGCTGCTGATTCATTTCGTTGGAAAATTCAGACGTCCACTCGTAAAAGCCATGCCCGTTTTTTTGACCATACTTCCCCTCAGAAACAAGCTTTTCCATCGTTTTCAGCGATCGGTCAGCTGTGGATAAATCATTAAATAAGTAGTTTGAAATCGCATTAAAAACATCAAGTCCTCCCATATCTGCAGTCATAAATGGACCAGTTACAGGCAACCGTCTCCCGATGCTATACACAACTGCTGCATCAATATCTTCCTTTGAAGCAGCACCTTGCTCTAAAATATACTGTGCCTCTCTAAAAAGAGCATACTGCAGGCGATTTCCTACCGAGCCTAATATGTCTTTTTTGACTTCAATCGGCTTTTTTTTCATCAATTTTAAGAGCGCCATTGAACGAGCAACCGTTCCGTCTGATGTTTTTTCACCTCTTACGACCTCTACCAATGGAATAAGGTGAGCTGGATTCCAAAAATGAGTGACAACCGTTCTTTCAGGATGATGTGTATTTATTGCAATTTTGGTTGGGCTTAGGCCTGACGTATTACTCGCTAAGATCACGTTTTCTACACATAACTTATCTAATTTTTCAAATAAATCTTGCTTTAACTTTATTTCTTCAGGAACAGCTTCTATAATAAAAGTCGCCCCATCTATCGCTTCTTCCAATGAGGTTGTTTTTTTTAGACGATGTTTGATTTCATTCTTAGTTTCTTTATTAAATAAATCATTTTCTTGAAGGATGGCTAGCTTACGATTAACGCCGTCTTCAGCTCGCTTGAGATCATCCTCGTCAATCCCATATAACGTAACATCCATCTCAGCCCATGCTACTGAGATGGCGATCGAATGACCCATTGTTCCTGCTCCCAAAATTGTTACTCTTTCCACATTTCTCACCTCTATTAACAGAATTGGTTACCAGGCAGTCCAGCCTCCATCAACTTTTATCGATGTTCCAGTTACTAAATTCGATAAGTCGGACGCTAAATATAAAATCGCCCCTACGACATCCTGAGGTGAACCGATTCGTTTTAGAGGAATGCGGCTTATAACATCTTTAGAGAACTCTTCACTTTTAAAATAACCTTCTGTTAGCGACGTTTCAATAAAGGTTGGCGCTACCGAATTAACGAGTATATTTGGCGCCCATTCAATCGCAAGACATTTCGTCATTGTATCAATGCCGCCTTTGCTTGCACAATAAACCGCACGGTCGTAATACCCTACGAAGGCCATTTGTGAGGAAATGTTAATAATCTTACTGACTCTATTCTTATCCATCACTTTTGCCACTTCTTGTGAACAAAAAAATGTTCCTTTAAGATTAATATCCATAATCTGATCCCAGATCTCTTCTGTAACCTCTGTTGCTTTCGTAGGACGATTAATACCAGCACTATTGACAAGAATATCGATCCTTCCAAAAGCATCCAACGTCGTTTTTACCATGTTTTTAATCTGGGATAAAGAAGATACATCTGTCTGCACCCCTACAACCTCAGCACCAAGCATCTTCAATTCTTCAACTGTCGTATCTAAATGGCTTTGATTCCGCGCAGCAATAGCAAGCTTGGCACCGTATTTTGCTAGCTCGTTTGCACATTCACGTCCAATACCTTTGGTTCCTCCAGTAATAAGGACCACTTTTTCTTTCAAACTAGTTTCTAAATCTAATGACATGTACCGTTCCTCCCTGCACTATTAAGTTAGCCTAAAGATGGAAGCCATGTTGATAAAAATGGGATAAAGCTAAGGATTAACACATCGACAAAAAGAATAATGACAAAAGGTATAATCGCCCTCGATATCGTTGCTAACTTTATATTTGATATTTGCATCGCTACAAAGAGATTTATCCCTACAGGAGGTGTTATTAATCCAATTGCTAGGTTTACAACCATAATGATTCCAAAGTGAACCGGATCAATGCCCAAGCTTGTCGCAATTGGTAACAGGATTGGAACTAAAATCAATATGGCTGCCGCAGCTTCAATGAACATACCTGTAATTAATAAAAGGATGTTAACTAAAATAATAAATACTACGACACTTGTGGTGATTTCTAAGAAAAAAGTAGAAATCATACCTGGAACCCCTAATCGATTTAATAAAAAGCTAAACAAACCAGCCGTTCCAATGATAATCATAACAATTGATGTTGTCACAGCAGATTTCTTAAAGATATCGGCTAATTCCCAAATTTTAATTTCACGATAAATAACAACACCCACAATAAATGAATAGACAACTGCAATGACTGCAGCCTCAGTTGGTGTAAAAATTCCGCCATAAATACCACCTAAAACGATAATCGGCATCGCTAGCGATAAAATCGCTTTTCGGGCTGAAACAAAAACTTCCTTAAGGCTGCTTTTTTCAACGCCAACATAGCCTCTTTTTTTAGCAACAAAATAGGCTGCAATTAATAGTGTTCCTGTAATAAACACACCTGGCAATATTCCTGCTAAAAACATATCCCCAACAGATGTATTTGAAGCAATCCCATATAAGATAAGTGGAATGCTTGGTGGAATAATAACACCTAGTGCTCCAGAAACGGCTTGATTGGCGCTCGCGTATTTTACGTCATAGCCTTTGGCTATCATTGCCGGAATCAAGATAGCACCAATCGCTGCGGTAGTTGCTGCTCCCGAACCAGAAATTGCAGCAAAAAACATCGATGTGATAATCGCTACCATAGCTAGACCACCTGTAATATGTCCAACTAACGTACTGGCAAAATGAACAAGTCTTTCAGAAATGCCTCCACTTTGCATCAAGTATCCAGATAAAATAAAAAACGGAATCGCCATTAACGGAAAGGAGTTCAATGAATTAAAAATTTGTTGAGCAACCACTTGCAAAGAAAAAACATCCCCGTACCAAACTACCAAGCTCGTTGCCAGCCCTAATGAAACGGCGATAGGAATACTTAGTGCAAAAAAGATTAATAATGAGATAAAAAGTAAGACAATCACTTTTCTTCCTCCTTTCCAATGATCTCCTCAATGACGACAACGATTGCATTTAACAGCATAAGCAGACCGCCTACAGATAAGGCAAGCATTGGCCAAAACATTGAGATGCCTGTAGCAGGTGTTCTTTGAAAGGCTACAGACTGAGCCATCTCCCATCCGTACTTAATTAACAGAATATAAAAGATCATAGCCATGACATTGGCAACAATTTTAACGATTCGAGCCCATTTACCTTTTAGTATGTCTGGTAATAGTTCAACCGCAACAAGAGTTCCTTTTCGCAGCGCATAAGCGGCACCAAGTAGCGTCATCCAAATCATAAGGAAGCGAGAAATTTCTTCCGAAAACGTTAATGAATTACCGGCCACGTATCTTGCGAAAACCTGCCAAGATATGAGCACAGTCATGAATGCAATGATTGCTGCTAATAACCAGCCGACAACCTTATTTACAAAATTCATAAAATGGATATAGCTTTTAAAAACAGTTTGCATGTTCTCCCCTCCTTTTACTAGAAAGGGCGGTCTCTCAACCACCCTGTTTTGTTTCCTTTTAATATTCAAAATTTCTTGCTCTTTCAATCAAGTCTTCACCAATTTGAGGCGCCCATTTTTCGTAAACTGGTTCAACAGCTACTCTAAATGGACCAAGATCTGGCTCTGTTAATTCCATGCCTTCGTCTTGTAACAATTGCAGCATTTCAATTTCTTGTTCTGTACTTGCCTCACGCTGAATTGGAGTCGCATATTCCGCTGCTTCTATTACCAATGCTTGGTCTTCTGGTGATAACGAGTCAAATAATTGTTTGCTTATCATAAGAGGTGCTGGAGAATAGACATGAGCAGTTAAATTTAAATAATCTTGTACTTCAAAGAAATTCACATCATAAATGGTTGGTAACGGGTTTTCTTGACTACCCATAACCCCTTGCTGCAACGCAGTATACACTTCCGGCCAAGCCATTGGTGTCGCATTCGCACCTAAAGCCGTCCACGTATCAACCTGCACTTCACTTTCCTGTGTGCGATGATTAATTCCTTGCAAATCATCTGGATGTGTAATTGGACGAACGGAATTTGTATTATGTCTTACCCCGTTTTCCATCCAACCAAGTATCATAACATTTGCTTGAGTTGCAAGCATTTCAGCTAATTCATCGCCAATTTCACTATCAAGAACCGCATATGCGTGTTCCTTGCTTTCGAATAAATATGGTAAATCAAACATAAAGAATTCATTTACAAACCCGCCAAGAGGCCCAGTAGAGGTGATTGCCATATCAATGGAATCAATCGACAGGCCTTCAACCGCTTCACGTTCTCCACCAAGGGAATTATTAAAGTGTGGTTGAATGGTTATTCGGCCATCTGTCAATTCAGCAATTTTCTCACCGAATGCTTGAACTCCTACATCTTGATGAGAATCGGGTCCCAGTGGTAAGCTTACATCCCAAACAGCAGTATACTCTTCTGTTTCTCCGCCGCCATTTGAACTTCCATTATCCCCAGTCGTACTATCACTGCCTCCACACGCTGCTAAAAGCATTGTCGCTACTGCAAAAATTGTAAATAAACCACTTTGCTTCATGTCTAATCCCCCTAATTTTTAAATAGTTAAGCGCTTACAATAACTTGTCTTCGAATAACCCCCTCCTTCATAACACTGCTTTATGCTTCTTTTAATAATGTAAAGAGCGTTTTTCTTTGAAAACGTCTTTAATACCCATAGCCTCTTCTAAAAAAATGCTAGAATCCATTTTTTTTAAATCAGATGAGATAATTGGTCGAAAATCCATTTGAGCAACAATGTCTTTTTCAAGGTCTACACCTGGAGCCATTTCTATTAACGTTAACCCTTCATCTTTCAATTCAAAAACGGCTCGTTCTGTTACGTAAAGAACCTCTTGTTTTTTAGCGTTAGCAATCGCTCCACTAAACGTGATTTGATTTACATCGTTTATAAACTTCTTGAATTTTCCGTCTTTTTTAACGTTTAATTCTCCATTTTTGATCTCAATTTCAAGACCACCTGCAGTAAATGTAGAACAGAATATGACCTTTCTCGCATTCTGTGTAATCTCAATAAATCCACCACACCCCACGGTTCTTGTACCGAAACGACTGACATTTACATTCCCTAAAATATCCACTTCAGCACAGCCCATGAAGGTAATATCTACTCCTCGTCCCGAGTAAAAATCAAATTGATAAGGATGCTCAATGATTGCATCCGCGTTTATCGTCAAACCAAAATCGGTACCTCCAGTTGGGACACCCCCGATAGCCCCTGATTCAATTGTTAGGTTGATTTCATGAAGCACGTCCTCTTCACTTGAGATCGGGCCGATTGTATCTCCTGGAATTCCTGTACCTAAGTTCACAATGGCTTCAGGAAACAGCTCCCTAACCGCTCGTCGACCAATGATTTTCCGAACCGTAAGTGGCATAGGCTCCTGTTCTTCAATAGGAATTTTTATTTGTCCACTAAAGACTGGACTAAAATGTGTGCTTGCTGTCTGCCGATGCGTTTCTTCTGGCTCCTCAGCAACAACAATATGGTCCACATAAATACCAGGAATGACAACATCCTTTGCTGCTAAGGTCCCGCGTTTTACATAATTTTTCACTTGAACAACCACTTTTCCGCCAAAACGTTTGGTCGCCTGTGCGAGAGAAATAGCCTCTAGCTTCAAGGCTTCTTCTTCCATCGTTACATTGCCAAACTCGTCTGCCGTTGTTCCTCGAATGAAACAAATATCAATTGGAATCTGTTTATAAAACAAGTACTCTTCACCAAGAATGTTAATGACCTCGACCAAGCCTACATTTTCCCTCGCTTGTGCATTCACTTTCCCGCCTTCGAGACGGGGGTCAATAAACGTACCTAAACCAACCTTTGAAAAATTTCCCGGCTTTCCAGAAGCCATCGCCCGAAACAAATGAGTGATTTGGCCCTGCGGCAAACAGTGAGCCTCTACCTCATTTTGATTGATTAGCTCCCTCCATTTAGGTGCTAATCCCCAATGTGAACCAATCACTCGCCGAATTAACCCTTTATGGGCCAAATGTTCAATCCCGTTCACTTGATCGCTATGGCCTGCTCCATGGAGCAATGTTAACTGACTAGGTTTTTGTCGTTCAAGAAACCGTGCTTCGATTTCTCTTAAAAGAGTTTCACAAGCCCCCATAAGGGTAAATCCACAAACAGCCAGCGTGCTATAATCTTGAATCATTGAAACAACCGTGCTAGGGTCCATTTTCTTTTTATGCATATCTTGCCCTCCATATCATGATTACTATTATCAGCTTAGATAAATTGAAAGGCTTTTACTTAAACGACTGATTTCCCCTTGCTTCCGTCCTCATTGTATTGATAGAAGCCTCGGCCTGTCTTTTTCCCGTAATTACCTGACTCAACTAATTTTTTTAATAGGGGACACGGACGATATTTGGAATCACTAAATCCTTCATACAAACCTTCCATTGTCGCTAGCAAAACATCTAAGCCTACAAAATCAGCGAGTGTGATTGGGCCCATCCGGTGATTTGCACCAAGCTTCATCGCGGCATCTACATCTTCCGGTTTTGTTCCTTCCATCACGCAATAAATTGCTTCGTTTACCATTGGTATGAGCAGGCGATTTACAAGAAAACCAGGATAGTCCTTGCATTTTACAGGCTTTTTAAAGATGCTTTCGACAAAATGATAGGACCTTTCAATCGTTGATTGTGATGTGACAATGGACGGAGTCACTTCCACCAACTCCATGACTGGAACTGGGTAAAAATAGTGCAGCCCTATGACATTTTCTGGTCGTTTTGTTGCTGAACCAATCGCAGCAATGGAAAGCCCAGACGTATTCGAAGCTAAAATCGCTTTCTCGTTAGCAAATTTGTCGATTTTAGCAAAGACAGCTTTTTTTATGTCTAGATTTTCCGGTACAGCCTCGATGACCAAATCGGACTCGGAGATAGAATCCATGCTCGTTTTAAAATCAATCCTTTGTAGAGCTGCATTCATTTCTTCTTCAGAGAGCTTGCCTTTACTAACTTTACGCTCTAGGGTTTTTTTCATTGAAAACAAGCAGCTGTCAATCCGTTCTTGGCTTACTTCAATTAACTGAACTTTTTTATTGGCCTCTGCAATGACAAGGGCTATCCCCGTCCCCATCAACCCGCCACCAATAACTGACACATGTGAAATTGACATAATTTGCTCCTTTCCTGCGTAAATCTATCAAAAATTAAAGAACCATTCCTCCACCTACGTTAATTACTTCACCTGTGATATAAGCCGCCTGTTCAGATGCTAGAAAGGCAATGCAATTGGCTACATCTTCTGGCTGACCTGCTTTTCCTAATGGAATTTTAGAAATCATAAGATCCCATACTTTGTCTGGAATGCCCCTCGTCATATCTGTTTCAATAAAACCAGGGCAAATCGCATTGACTGTCACATTTTTCTTCCCCAGCTCTCTTGCTGCTGTTTTTGTTAGTCCAACAACACCTGCTTTTGCAGCTGCATAATTAGCTTGCCCAACATTACCAAGCCAGCTCGCCGAAGAAATATTAATCATTCTTCCAAACTCCTGTTCTCTCATGATGACACTAGCAGGCTGCATTGTATTAAATACCCCAGATAGATTCACATCAACTACTGCATCCCATTGCTCATACGTCATTTTATGGATCATGCCATCACGATTAATACCGGCATTGTTCACTAAAATATCTAGTCTCTTATGTTTGGTAAAGGTCTCCTCAACTAATTTCTTTGCTTCATCCCTGTCTGCTACATTCGCAACAAAAATTTCAGCGCTTCCGCCATTTTTTTTAATTTCTTTAACCGTTTCCTTGGCTCCTTCTTCATTTACATCACTTACAATGACATGTGCGCCAAGCTCAGCAAGTTTAAAAGCGATCCCTTTCCCGAGCCCCCTAGCAGCTCCTGTAACAATGGCTATTTTTGTATTTAAATTGATCACTACTTTTCCCTCCCACGTCGATGAAACTTATACAAGTTCAAACAATGTTGCAATGCCTTGCCCACCACCAATGCACATCGTTGAAATTCCTCGTTTTAGACCTCTTCGCTTTAGTTCAGCCAATAGCTTCACAGTTATAATTGCACCCGATGCACCAATTGGATGACCAAGGGCAATCGCTCCGCCATTCACATTAACTTTTTCAGGGTCAAGCTCCAAATCTCGAATCACGGCAAGCGATTGTGCAGCGAATGCCTCATTTAATTCAATTAAATCAACGTCATGTAAGGATACGGCTGACTTATTAATGAGCTTTTTAACAGCTGGAGCTGGAGCAAATCCCATAATTTCAGGGTCAACGCCCGCTACAGCTTGTTCACGGATAACTGCAATAACATTTAACCCTAGCTCTTGAGCCTTTTCTCTCGTCATTAGCACAAGAGCAGCAGCCCCATTGTTGATACCAGATGAGTTACCTGGTGTGACCGTTCCTCCTTCTTTAAATACTGGCTTTAATTTCGCTAATTTTTCTAAAGTCGTTTGGCGCGGATGCTCATCCGTATCAAAATGTGTCACTTCACCTTTTCGGTTTTTCAATTCAATCGGTACAATCTGCTCTTTGAAGTAACCGCTTTCAATTGCATGAAAAGCTTTTTGCTGACTTTTATAAGCAAATGTATCTTGGTCCTCTCTTGACACAGCAAACTTTTCAGCAACGAACTCGGCTGTTACTCCCATTGCATACTTTCCAAAGGGATCGGTAAGTGCAGTTAATAGCCCATCCTCTAATTGAGCGTGGCCTAGTCGATAGCCATAACGTCCTTTTCGAACATAGTATGGTAGTTGATCCATGTTTTCTGTACCACCGGCAACGATGATTTCTGCATTGCCGGTTTGAATTTGCTGAACTGCATTGTTAATGGCTTGAAGACCTGAGCCACATAACCGATTAACGGTGTACGCATTGCTGCTACTCGGCAAACCAGCTTGTAACGCACACATTCTTGCGATAAAAGCATTTTCTGCAACCTGTCCGACGCAGCCCATAATAACCTCTTCTACTAGCTCTTTCTTTACATTGGCTCGTTTCAGTGCTTCTTTTATCGCCGTTGCACCTAAATCAGCGGCATGGACATCCTTAATAGCCCCGCCCATTGTTCCAATCGCCGTTCTTGCCATCCCAACAATTACAACTTCCTTCATCTTAAAAACCCCTTTATCAATTATTTTTAACTACACCAGTGCTATTTCGGTGAATTAATGTTGGTTCTAAGACTACACGGTCAGTTTCATTTAAGTCCTTACCTGTTAGTGTTTTAAGCAGCAGTTCACAACCAATTTTACCTATTTCATACGTCTGAACATCGATAGTCGTTAATGGAACTCGGAAATCTGCTGTAAATGGAATGTTATCTGCTCCGATTACGGAAATGTCTCTTGGAATCTCGTATCCCTTATCCATCACAGCCCTTGCCACTGAAAAAGCGATCAAATCACTTGCTGCAAAAATCGCAGTTGGAATCTCCTCTTGATTCAGCAACTCCATTGTTAACTGATACGTTTTTTCTGGTTCATAGCCACAGTCAATCAGCCAATCTTGCGGGACAGAAAGATGATTTAATTTCATCCTGTCTAAAAATGCTCTTTCTCTCTCGATACTATTTTGTCTTTGCCCACCAAAAAAAGCGATTTTTTCATGCCCAAGTTCAATTAAATGTTCCGTCGCTAACTCTCCGACTTTATAACTGTCGATGCATACTTTCATACCATTAAAATCTTTAGGTGAGCGGTTGATTAAGACAGTCGGGACATTTTCTTTTAATAACAGCTGCAATGCCTTTGAGTGCACAGTATCAATGGTTGCTAATATAACACCGTCCACTCCTTGATCTAGCATCGACTCTAACAGTGTGTACTCCTGCTCTTGATCATCTGCAGTCGTACTCAAAATGACATTGTATCCAAAGGATAACGCAACGTCTTCCACACCTTTTAGCATTAATGGGTAAAAAGGATTTGTAATTTCAGTTACTGTGACACCAATTAATTTGGTTTCTTTTCCCTTTAAGCTTCTAGCAAGTCGATTAGGGCGATAATTCAGCTCTTTAATGGCTTCTTCAATTTTCTTTTTCAAATCTTCACTGACATATTTATTTTCGTTTACTACAGCTGATACAGTAGCAATTGAAACACCAGCTCTTTTAGCAACTTCTTTCATGCTTGTCATCATGTACACCTTCTCAATCTTTTTTACTTTTATTGTACCAAGTATCAGCTCTTATGCAGTAACTCGCTGAAATGGATCGAATGATGTCAGAAAGAAAAGGTGTTAAACGTTTAGCTAAACGTTTAGCTAAACGTTTAACTGGATTATATATTTAAAAAAACTGAATGTCTATAATTTTCTTAATTTTTTTATTTTTAATTTCCGATCCTATTATAACAAGAAGCTAAACATCCGAATTCACAAAGACTCACCCAAGCATTATTGCTTTTAACGGGAGTTGATTGAATCGGTTCATTCTTTTTATTTTCAACGAAACATTACTTCTGTAATGCTATTCCAATTATTCATTGTGTTTCTATGATTTATAATTCTTACATAATTTACTCGAACTTGTTCAAAGCGATACGTTTCAGGGTAGATGGTTTTTCCGCTGCTTTCTCCATCATATACAATGGTCCATTGATGTCCATCAGTTGATCCCACACTCTCAAAATTAGCAACTCTCTCATTACCCAAGTACCAAGCAATCGCCAATTGTTCAATTAATTCTTCCCTTTCGAAAGAATATTGAATCCACTGTCCATCGTTATTTGCAGACCATCTTGTATCAAGATTTTCATCAATCGTATTTTCAGAAATATGCTCGTTATGATCAGAGCTAACTATTATTTCATTTACTTGCCGATGATTGCATTAAAAAATTCAACCTCCGAAATACGGACGTTGGCATTCTGCTCATCAAAATTCGTTATCTTTACATAGTGAGCTTCGGTTTCAGGAAAAATATAAGCTTCGTTACCTCCTGATGTTTGATTTCTCGGACCAACCTATACTTCTCCATTAGTAGACGTTTCAATTGATGAACTTCTACAATCACTTATAATTTCAACACCTTCCCGATCCTCCAGTACATCAGTCATATTCATATTCATACTTCTTGATTTTAACTGATTGGAGGTTAATTAGCAGAAAGTGTTCATTTTTATCAAGCAAAACTGTTCAATTTAGTCTAGCAGTTACACCAATGCTGATTTCATCAATAATATGCGAATCTCTAAAATCATATTGGATCCATTTTTCACGACCGGTAGCTGTCCACCACGTCTGGTCCTTTCCATCGAGAGTATTTTCTGACTCATGACCTGATTTATTGGAGCTCGATTGATCCTCAGACACTAAAACCTTGTCAGGATTGATTCCTTGGTTTAAATTTCCAACATTTATGTAAAGATAATCACACCTGAAACCAGGATAAGTGTGAAGCTTTTTTAGCTTTCATGCTAAAAAGTATTCAAAAAATAAACCATTTATAGCTTCCTCTCTACTGAATCTACCATTTCTATTTCAAAATAGAAAAAGTGACTCAAATCGGCCATAAATATGACCTTTTGAATCACTCTCTTGAATTACACCAATGCTCCTTCTTGATCCTTCTTAAAGAATGTTTTCATGGCACACGTCGCCTTTTTCTTTTAGGATGTAATGGCGAAAGTGTGGATCACTGATATTTTTATAGGCACTCATTAGTGTGAAATGACGACTGTATTGATTGACCTCACCAGCATGTATACATTTATTTAAGTAAAGTGTCTTTATTTTTTGGGTGCGTATCTTCAATCTACAGATATAGATAAGGTATAGATGGTAACTCATTTACACACGGGTTATCTGTGTTTAACAAATGTAAAACGTTGCTCTTCCTTTTCATCTTTTTTTCCTTGAATATTTGGACAGTGTTTTTTGTTCATTAAGAAGAAAACTAAACAATTTCATTGTGATGTAAATAAATTCAAACAAGTGGCCTTATACATTCCTCCACCTCATTTTTAGGGCTATTAACAACTGTTGACACTTCATGAGCCATCATTTCTTCTGCAGCATATGGTTTTATCAAATTCTTTACTATATGCGTGTCTTGAATCGCTGGATCCAACCAGGTGTCTCTCTCTTCTTCAGATATGATTACTGGCATCCGATCATGAATAGTGACCATTAAATCATTTGGTTTAGTCGTTATGATTGTACACGAAACAATTTCTTCATCCCCTTGCGTCCAGCGATCCCAAAGTCCAGCAAACGTAAAGATTTTACCTTCATTCATTATTATTCGATAAGGTTTTTTCTCCTCTTCGGTTCTTTTCCATTCATAAAAGCCATCTGCAACAATTAAACATCGACGTCTAGCTAATAATCGTTTAAAGGCAGGCTTTTGATCCACCGTCTCTCCTCTTGCATTTATCATTTTATATCCTATTTTTTTGTCTTTTGCCCATACAGGAACAAGACCCCACTGCAGGTATCCCGCCTTTCTCTTTTCACCATCTGAGACAAGGCTCAACACTTTTTGACTTGGAGCAATATTATAACGTGGGTTGTATTCCGTAAGCTCGATTTGTAACTGTTCTTCAACTTGTTCTTTAGATGCTGTTAACGTGTATCTACCACACATTTCTATCACCTCATGTTACAAGTATATCCTAATCTTACTAGTTGAATACAGAACATACATTCGCATATACTAAGAACAAAATACTTCACATTAAGGACGTGACTTACATAAGGATTACAAAAGTGACCAAAGGGTCTAACAAAAAGTGGGAAGGCTCTAGAATGATGCTGCCCGAACATGTTGCTCTGATTCGTCAACGGAAAGTAGATCAAAAGAAAGTGAAAAAGCATGAACTAGATGAGCAAGAACTGGAGGAAATCGGTTATGTGGTCATGGATGCACTAAACCATACTTTAGAAGTACGTGTTATCTATTGGGATAATTGGGCTTATCATGAATTTGTGGGGTTTGTAGATCGAGTAGATTTGCAATTGAAGCAGATAAAGTTTGTTACCGATGATGATGATGATGAATATACATATGTCAAAATTGATTGTTTAAAAAGCGTAGAAAGAATATAGCCCACCGAAGTGGACTATTTTTGGTTTTTCTTTTTCAATTTTTCTAACAAAGA
>NZ_ANNK01000130.1 GCF_000334155.1 Halalkalibacterium ligniniphilum
AGGATTACAAAAGTGACCAAAGGGTCTAACAAAAAGTGGGAAGGCTCTAGAATGATGCTGCCCGAACATGTTGCTCTGATTCGTCAACGGAAAGTAGATCAAAAGAAAGTGAAAAAGCATGAACTAGATGAGCAAGAACTGGAGGAAATCGGTTATGTGGTCATGGATGCACTAAACCATACTTTAGAAGTACGTGTTATCTATTGGGATAATTGGGCTTATCATGAATTTGTGGGGTTTGTAGATCGAGTAGATTTGCAATTGAAGCAGATAAAGTTTGTTACCGATGATGATGATGATGAATATACATATGTCAAAATTGATTGTTTAAAAAGCGTAGAAAGAATATAGCCCACCGAAGTGGACTATTTTTGGTTTTTCTTTTTCAATTTTTCTAACAAAGAATTAGCTTTATCTATAGCAGCATCTGTTTCCTTTTTTAATACGTTTGCTTTTTTGATTGACCCATCAACATTAAATTGGATTTCTAAAATGTCGCCTTCCTTCACATTAGAAGGCAATTGTTCAATGGGAATATCCTTTTGAATTGACTCGTCATCTCTAAGGAGAAAGACGGCCACTTGACCGTCTACAATTCTATCCAGTGTGTATTTAGCCACACTCATTCCTCCTACACAGTAATTTGATCTTTCATTTGTTCAAATCGAGTTTGTCCAATTCCACTTACATTCATGATTTCTTCAATATTATTGAATAAACCATTTGTATCACGATAATCAATAATTCTCTGAGCGATTGAAGGCCCTACACCTGTAATATGTTGAAGTGTCTGATAATCAGCAGTATTGATATTAATTGGATAGGAATTATTCTCTTGAGGTGGTTCAACTGGCTCGTTTGGTTCATAAGGAAGAATAGAATTACCCCCCTCAACTTGGAAGTCTTGACCATCAGTTGTTACAACAACAGGTCCGCCAGCAGTTGAATAAATGTTTTCTACCCCACTGTTTAAAAGCCGATCAATAACTTCACTATGTGGATGTCCATATGAGTTTCCTTCGCCATAGCTAATTATTGCAGCTTTTGGTTGAACTTCATTTAAGAAGAATTGGTTAGAGCTTGTGTTTGAACCATGATGGCCAACTTTTAACACATCACTTTTTAAATTAAAACGATCAACCATTCGTTGTTCAGCTGCAGATTCTGCATCACCAGTGGTTAGATAAGAGAAATGATTATAATTTACATGGAGCGCTATGGAACTATTGTTTAAACTATCCCTCTCTTCTCCACTGTTTACAACTGCAATATCTAGAGCAGGATCAATACCGATTCGCTCACCTGGTGTTGGCACATGAAACGGTATATCATTGTTATCAATGTATTGCAAATAATTTAGATATGTTTGACTTGAATGTGGTATTCCCGAATCAAGTACCTGTCCAACATTAAAATTCTGCATTACTTGTACAGCTCCCCCTACATGATCAGCATGTGCATGTGTGATAACTAACTTATCAATAGTAGAAACACCTGCTTGTTTAAGATAGGACACTACCCTTTGACCCGCTGTTTGAGTTCCCGCATCAATAAGAATCGTTGACCCGTCGTTTGGTGTAATAATTAGTGTGGAGTCTCCTTGACCAACATCAATATGATGTATTTCTAAATCCCCATCTTTAGCACTATTATCTGGTTTAAATGATTCGTCTAAAACACGAGCTAAAAATACGGAAAACTGAGCTCTTGTCGTTGGATTATACGCACGGAATGTGTTATCTGCAGAATAACCTGTTGTGATTTCATTAGCTGCTAGCGCTTGAATCTCGCTATAAAGAGTGTGATCGGAGCTAATGTCATTAAAACCTTTATCTACTGTTCCTTCAAGGTTAAATGCTCTTTGAAGGATAGCAGCCATCTGACCACGAGTAAGAGGAGCGTTTGGCATGAATCGTCCATCACGCCCATTTATAAACCCTTCATCTGCTACTGCTGCTACGACATCATAAGCGTGAAAATCTGTAGAGATATCAGTAAAGTTAGGAGATGGTCTGTTTTCTAAATCTAAGCTTAGTGCTGCAGCTATCATTATTGCAGCTTGGGCACGAGTCACATTGTTACTAGGTTTAAAGGTGCCCTCATTATACCCACCAATAATTGATTGATGTGCTAAAAATTCAATTTCTGTTTTTGCCCAGTAATCTGAACCAACGTCAGTGAATCGCTCTTGTCCAGTTGCTACTGTAGGAATAAGCATGGAGAGTATAACAAACAACAAAGCTAAGTATTTAATACTTCTCATATGTACCTCC
>NZ_ANNK01000131.1 GCF_000334155.1 Halalkalibacterium ligniniphilum
AAGCTTAGTGCTGCAGCTATCATTATTGCAGCTTGGGCACGAGTCACATTGTTACTAGGTTTAAAGGTGCCCTCATTATACCCACCAATAATTGATTGATGTGCTAAAAATTCAATTTCTGTTTTTGCCCAGTAATCTGAACCAACGTCAGTGAATCGCTCTTGTCCAGTTGCTACTGTAGGAATAAGCATGGAGAGTATAACAAACAACAAAGCTAAGTATTTAATACTTCTCATATGTACCTCCTTATACTATTATTTACAAATATTCTACCATTATTGTAAGTAGATGAGAGGATTGTTGCCCCTTTTTCAATAAACCACTAACGATTCATTAGTCTACTGAAAGAAAGTATCTCCTTAGCGAAACAATTCCTTTTTCTCAACAAACTTAGCCCACCCGTGAGAGAGGGCTTTTATTTAACGTCTCAAACCGCGTCTATCAGCTTCGTATTGAATGCGTATTGCATTCCGAAGAAGTCAATTCTCCTCTCTTCGCTTTATCTAACCACGACTTGCTTAGTGGATTACGGTGTCTATTTCCGTCCGTCCAGAGTTCCAACATACTAACTACCGCACTCTGTTCAACCTTTGTTAGTTTCATGTTCCAATAAACCTCCTCGTCGGATAATTTGTCGCCTTGCTGCAAGCGTTTTAAATCTGTTCTGAATTGGTTCATCGAAAAAGCCGGGCAGTCTTTCCAACTGTATCTTGGTACTTCTTGATGTCCAATTACTTTATTGCAGTTTGGTAGCTGCGGTAAGAGCCAATTAACCAGTTCAAGCGCTCTTTGATACTGAACAGTTGTAGGCTCTTCGAAACGGAAATCACCAGGTAAAACAATTCCTAGCGAATGACGGTTGCTGTACCGACATGAGGCGTTTGCATGTTCCAATCATACCCCCATTTAATGACACCATCTGGCTCTACACCGTACATGTATCCACCTACGGACCAATTATTCGTCTGTGTATGAAAACGACAATAGGCTTCGTAATTTGTTCCTCCAAGCCCTCTTCTTGTCATCCCGTGGTGGAGAACGATTTGACGAATACCGCTTATCGCACGTAGTGTAGGTAGCTTCGTTCGATGCCGCGGTGCTGAGGAACGAATGTCTAATATATTCATCACTACCTCACGTCCTTTTTAGGTTTGACGTAACCCCGTGCTTGTATCGAATCGCTGTGTCCGTTTGTCGTCGGGTCCGTTATAGCTAGAAATACCTGCACCCAAAATAGCGGATTAGATGAGCGTACTTTCCAATTGATTTTCATGTAGATCCTCCCCTTATTTCATAGTAAAAGCCCACACGATAATCCCTGTCACAATCGTTACAACACCGCTGACAATAGCTGTGATTACAATCTTTGTGAGAGTCCGTCTGAGCCACGTTGTATCTTCGACAATTTTGTCTAAGCTTTTCGACAAGCCTTGTATTTCTCTGTCTTGAAGTTTGTCATTGAGTTTAAGTTCATCAATCTCTTTCCTCATGACTTTTTGCTCGACTTCTACACCTTCAAACCGTTTCGACATATTAGCGATGGTGCTTTCCATAATGTCCATGCCTGGTTCGCTCCTTTTAGCTTCACTCCTGACATAATAAACACCCCTCACTCTATATCTAGGAGCTTAGGCTATTTACTCCCTTGTGATTTTGCGATATAACTAATCCAA